>JAFVHC010000241.1 GCA_017474705.1 Bacillota bacterium | reverse complement strand
GTTTTCTATCTCTTTCTCTTAATCCTTTGAAAAAATCCTGCATCAGCCTGCGGCTTTCATCTTCAAGGACACCTGTCACCGTTTCCACCTGGTGGTTGAAACGGGGTTCGTGCAGCAGATCCAGGATGGAGCCGACACAGCCGGCCTTAGGATTCATCGCCCCGATGACTGCCCGCGGGATTCGCGCCTGCACGATCGCTCCGGCACACATGGGACAAGGTTCCAGCGTGATATAGATGGTGCAGGTATCCAGGCGCCAGTCTCCGACGACAGCGCTTGCCTCTCGGATCGCATCGATCTCTGCATGGCAGAGCGCACATCCGGCCTGATTGCGCCGGTTGTACCCCCTCCCGATGATTACGTCATCCTGTACGATGACGCAGCCGATCGGCGTTTCACCCAGTGCGAAGGCTTTTTCTGCTTCGACAAGGGCTTCTTTCATAAATACGGCATCATCCATGTTCCACGATTCCTTTGCATAATATAGAACCATTGTAGCGCATCCATGCAAATAAATCAACTTAAAAAGGCCGGCTTTTATGCCGGCCCTTCTCTCTTGATTTAAAGGATCAGTCTTTCTTCTCCACCGGTTTTGCGACTTCGATGGCGGAAGTCACAAGACCAGCCAGAGACTGCAGTTCGGAAGGAATGATGATCTTCGTCGCTTTGCCGTCGGCCGCTTTGGCGAAGGCGTCCAGGCTCTTGAGAGAAATGACGCCACTGTCCGGACCGGCTTCTTTCAGCATGCGGATACCTTCCGCTGTTGCCTGCTGGACCTTAAGGATCGCTTCAGCTTCACCTTGCGCTTCCAGGATCTTCGCAGCACGCTGTGCGTCCGCACGCAGGATCGCTGCTTCTTTTTCAGCTTCAGCTTCCAGGATCTGCGCTTCTTTCTTACCTTCAGCAACCAGGATCTGGGACTGTTTGTTACCTTCCGCACGCAGGATGGATTCACGTTTCTCACGCTCAGCCTTCATCTGCTTCTCCATGGCCTGCTGGATCTCCGCCGGCGGGATGATGTTCTTGACTTCCACGCGGTTGACCTTGATGCCCCACGGATCGGTCGCCTCATCCAGGATGGTACGCATCTTGGTATTGATGATGTCACGGGATGTGAAGGTCTCATCCAGTTCCAGGTCACCGATGATGTTACGCAGGGTCGTGGCGGACAGGTTTCCGATCGCGATCATGGGTTTCTCAACACCATAGGTATAAGCCTTCGGGTCCGTGATCTGGAAGAAAACAACGGTATCGATCTGGATCGTTGCATTATCCTTGGTGATAACGGGCTGCGGCGGGAAATCCGCGACCTGTTCCTTCAGGTTGACTCTGCGTTCGACGCGGTCGATGAAAGGTACCAGGAAATGCAGTCCGACTTCCCAGGTCTGTTTATAAGCGCCGAGACGTTCGATGACGTAGGCATTGGCCTGCGGCACGATCCGGAAATTGCAGACGACGATCAGTGCCAGGATAACGATCACACCAATAATGATGTACAGAGGATTCATAATAATATCTCCTTTACCATTAGATTACGATTCTTTTTGTTCCAAAACGCGTATGACGGCTTTGACTCCTTCGATGCGAACGACCTGCACCCGTGTGCCGACCGGAACGACTTCCGTTCCGTTTTCCGGCTTCGCTGACCAGATCTGACCGCCGACTTTGATCTGGCCGATCCCTTCGATCGGACGGATCTCAGCTACGACGATACCCTCTTTTCCGGGTACGGCATCCGCATTGGTGGGCTCGCGTTTAGGATTCAGGTATTTCAGCGCGATCGGACGTGTGAGGATCAAAGTAAGCACGGATACGCCGGCAAACACACACCATTGCAGCCATACCGGTCCTCCTACAACGGAAACGATCCATGCGCAGATAGCGCCGATCGCAAACCAGATCGTCATCAATTGCATGCTGAAAGCCTCGATGATCACCGCGGCTACCAGGATACCGACCCAAATATATAACCACTGCATCGTAAATCGGTCCCTCCTTCCCCTCGATCTGATGATGATCCAAGTATAACGCGGACCTTCCGTCGGCACAAGTGCCGTGGGATAAATGAGCAGTTTCAGGGAAAAACGATCAATCTTTCTCCATGCGGGCGATTCCGGAGACTTTATGTCTTGCCCGCTGCAGGGCGTTATCGATCGATTTCGGCGGACGCTCCAGGACCCGGGCGATCTGCTGATAATCCAATCCTTCGATATATAAATCCAGCACCTGCTTTTCCAGAGGGCTCAAGGTCTCTACGATCTGCATCTCGATCCGATGCTTCTCTTCCGCACTGACGTACATCGTTTCCGGATCCACGATGCGGTTATCCGCCAGCACATCCATCAAAGTATATTCCTGCTCCTCTCCATCGTCCTGCACGGTGCTGTTCAGGGAAATGGAAGAATTCAAAGGATAATGCTTCAAGCGATTCGCGTTGCGCACGGCGGTCAGGATCTGCCTGCGTACGCAGATGTCCGCAAACGAACGGAACGAAGAATCTCTGGAAGCATCGTAATCCAATACCGCTTTATACAGGCCGATCATCCCCTCCTGGATCAGATCGTCCCGATCAGCGCCGACCAGAAAATAAGAATGGGTCCGGGTGCGCACGAAATCTTTATACCGTACGAAAAGTTCTTCCAGTATCTTGCGGCTTTCCGCCGGCCCATTCGCCTGGATCTCCCGGATCAGGCTCTCATCACTGCGCTTAGGCATTGCCTGCCCCCCTTCGCTGCCGGACGATCTCATATACACTGATGCCGGCGGCAACGGAGGCATTCAGAGACGTGATATGACCCTGCATCGGCAGGCGCACGGTACGATCACAGTGTTCCTTCACCAACCGACCGACACCTTCATGCTCGCCGCCGATGATCAGGGCGATCGGTCCTGTCAGGTCCGCATCATAGATCATTTCTCCGTCCATATCTGCACAGACTGCCCACAGTCCTTCTTTTTTCAATCGATCGATCGTCCGCACCAGATTGGTCACCTGCGCGACTGGAACGTATTCCAGGGCACCCGCGGCGGTCTTCGCGACCGCATACGTCAGTCCTACAGCCCGGTTCTTACCGATGATGACGCCATGGACGCCGGCTGTCTCTGCCGTACGGATGATCGCCCCCAGATTGTGCGGATCCTGGATGCTTTCCAGGATCAGGATGAAGGGAGCTTCTCCACGTGCTCGTGCGTTCTCCAGGATATCCTCGACCTCAACGAAACCATAACCGGCGCAGGCCGCGATAATGCCCTGATGGTTGCCGGAACGGACCTTGTTCAATTCTTCGCGGGTACGATACTCGATCGGGATCTTACGCTCCTTCGCCAATTTGACAAGAGCTGTCAGTGTTTCGTCCCTGCCGGAAGACAGTACCAGGAGTTTCTCTACCTCATGCCCGGATTCCAACACTTCGCGCACTGCGTTGCGTCCGATCACATACATGGTCTCATGTTTCATATCAGCTTACCTCCTCGATCAATTCGGGAACGGCCGTCTCCAGCACTTCGATCAGCCTTTGATCCTGACCGGAGAGATATAGATAACCCAGCAGACATTCAAATGCCGTTGCCATACGGTAATCATAGGGTTTGGCATTTTTGGGGATCGTATGGCTTTTGGCATTGCGGCCCCTACGGAAGATCTCATGCTCCTCTTCCGTCAAGGTTTTTTCGATACGGTACATGATCTGCGCCTGGGCGGATGCATTCGCGTACCGGGAAGCCGCCTGATGCAGACCTGCCGGCGTCAGTGTGGTAAATGCCACCAATCGGCTGCGCAGGAATACGTCGAAGATCGTATCTCCTATGTATGCCATCGCGATGGGCTGTATATTCTTCAATTCTTTATCGGTCAGCGCCTGCTGACCCAGGAAACAACTCCTTATGTTCAAATACAGTCTCCTCTATTCTTTAGTTTCATGATAGGCACTGTCTCTGTGCAGATCTTCTCCCGCCCAGATGCCTTTGTTATGCACTGCCTCCGTCCAGAACGGATCCTTTTCCGGTAATCCGAGGGGCAGGAACACCGTCAGGCACAGATACAGGCTGCCGGTGGAGATATAATCCTCTCCCAACTCCGGCTGATGCGCGCACAGTCCGATCCAAAGGGCCCGATCAAGGCGGAAATTTTCGTCTGACAGAGTCCTGATGATCACTTTGCCCAGTGCTTCACGTACTTTAGCGGGTGATACGTCCTCCGGCAGCTGATGCCGGAGCGCACAGTCTGCCAGATGGTGGAAGGCGCCGCAGCGATAGGTGATGGACCGGCCAATAGCTGGAAAGGAACCATCCGGTGCGATCATCCGATACTGGATCCCGGCATACCGGATGCTTCTGACCCGGATTTTGTGCAGAAGCTCATCTCCGCATAGTTCAGGAAACTGATCCGCGAGGGTCTCGAGCATGGGATGGATCACATAACTGTTGTAATAGTCCGCTGCAAACTCAGACCCATCTCCATAGACCCCGTCTCCTTTATACCATGCATCCATCTGTGTCAAAGCATACGTGACAGGTTTTTCATCACAAGACCCGGTCCACGCTTCGATCAAAGCTTCCACCACAGCGGAAAACAAGATCCAATTGCAAGGATAGGGACGGATCGTCCGGGACAGTTCCATGACCTGCAGGATGCGGTCGCGCGTCTGTGCATCGATCGATCGCAGCAACGCCCGCGGTGCCCGCAGCAGCCCCTGCGCAAGGAACGCCAGGTCTACCAGAAATTGTGGCTCCTGGGGGATATGCGCATCGAAACCGGCATAGTCCGGTGAAGCAGGATCGAATTGTCCCTTGATGGTCTGCAGTGTCATGGCACGATATGCGATCTGCACAGATGCTTCTCCAGGATTCTCTACTTCTGCTTCCAGCCAAGGCGCGATCCCGCAGACCAGTCGCCCGATCCACTCAAAGTAGGAGCAGACAGTTCGATGCGTCCCTTCTCTCTCCTCAATAGGAAATCCGGCGTGCAGGCGCCCTTTCGAAGCTACCTCCAAAGCCGGTCCAGCCGTCTTGACCAGATAACTCAGATATTGTTTTCGATCCATCAGGCCATATACCCGCCTTTCATGGGAGAAACGGCATGTTCTGCATAGATCTTCAGTACGCCGGATCCATATTTGGAATGGAACGGTTTTAACTCTTTCGCGCGTCGTTCCAGTTCCACGCGGATTTCTTCTTCTGCAGCAGTAACACCATGGATCCCTACCATACGCAGGCGTCGGGCAGGAATGTCGATCTCGATCAGATCACCCTCTTCGATGCAGGCGATAGGTCCGCCCTCTGCAGCTTCCGGCGAGATATGTCCGATCGCCGGGCCTTTGGAAGCTCCGGAGAATCGACCGTCCGTCAATAAGGCGATAGAGGCGCCAAGCTCCGCATCGGAAGAGATCGCTTCCGTTGTATAGAACATCTCCGGCATACCGGAACCTTTCGGCCCTTCATACCGAATGATCACCGCGTCGCCCGGACGGATCCGATGCGACAGGACCGCCGCTATCGCTTCTTCTTCACTGTCGAACGGACGTGCGGTAAGGACCGCCTGGAACATCTCTTTAGGCACGACCGTATGTTTGACGACTGCACCTTGAGGCGCGATATTGCCATACAGCACTGCGATACTGCCATCCGTACCCAACGCTTCTTCATACGGGCGGATGATCCCTGCCAGGTATGTCCGGGTGCGTGTTCTTCCAGCAATGCACTCGTCCTATCATAGAACCCATTCTCTTTCAAAGCATCCAGATTCTCGCCCAAAGTATGGCCGGTCACGGTCATGGCATCCAGATGCAGGAACGGACGGATCTGTTCCATGATGCGCGGTACACCGCCCGCATAATAGAAGTATTGCGCCGGCCAGAACCCCGCGGGGCGGATATCCAGCAGATAATGTGCGCCGCGATGCAGCCGATCGAACGTATCACCATCGATCGTAAGCCCGAATTCATGCGCGATGGCAGGGATATGCAGCAGCGAATTGGTAGAACCAGAGATCGCCGCATGTACAAGTATGGCGTTTTCAAAAGATTCCAGCGTTACCATATCTCTGGGCTTAAGACCTTGCTTCGCAAGCGCTACGCTGCGTTTACCGGCCTCATAGGCGGCTTCTCGCAATTCTTTGGACGTAGCCGGCATAAGGGCGGTACCTGGCAGCATGAGGCCTAAGGCTTCAGCCATGATCTGCATGGTGGAAGCGGTGCCCATGAAAGAACAGGCTCCGCAGGATGGGCACGCATGCGTCTTGTAGAAGTTCATCTGCTCTTCCGAGATCTCCCCTCGTTCGAACATGGCGTGGTACGCGCCGATCTGTTCCAATGTGAGCAGATCTGGGCCGGCGTCCATGACACCTCCGGTAATGACGATGGACGGGATATTGACTCGTCCGATCCCCATCAGATGTGAAGGCATGCCCTTATCGCAGCTGGCCGCAAAGACTCCCCCATCAAAAGATGTAGCGCCTGCATGGATCTCGATCATATTGCAGATCATATCACGGGAGGCCAGAGAATAATTGATACCATCATGGCCCTGCGCTTCTCCATCGCAGATATCCGTTGTCACGTACCTGGCGCCGCGGCCGCCTGCATCATGGATGCCTCTTCTGGCTTCTTCTGCCAGCTCAAGGAGATGCACACTGCCGGGATGGCTGTCACCAAAAGTGCTTTCGATCATGATCTGCGGCTTGGAGAGATCCTCGATGCTCCATCCTGTGCCCAGGCGTAGCGGGTCCAGTTCCGGAGCGATCTCCCTCAATTTCTGTGAATTCAACATGATTATCTTCTGCCTTTCCGATACCGGCGTTCACGGTATCTGCCGTTTCCTTCCTTCTCGAAACAATCATTGCATAAGCGGTACGGCCAATTCCAAGCCAGGCGTCTGCCGCAGGCCGGACAGGTCCTGACAGAATAGTTCTGGCGGGACAGCTGCCGGATCATCTCATCGCAGACCTGGTGCTTGCGCTCCAGCAATGCTTCTGAATATTCAGTGATGGAATATTTCCAGGAATAATACAGTAAAAGACCGATCTTCTTATGTTCATGTTCCAGATCATCCAGCTCCATACCCGCATAAGGTCGTTTGGCGAGATAATGCAGGATATTGTATGTATCATCTATCGCCTCTGCGATGGAAAACAGCTCCATCCATATATCATGC
Organism: Bacillota bacterium; assembly: GCA_017474705.1. Classification (GTDB taxonomy): domain Bacteria; phylum Bacillota; class Clostridia; order Lachnospirales; family Bianqueaceae; genus RUG159. The sequence continues at coordinate 3,308 of JAFVHC010000241.1, read as the reverse complement.
AGATCCGGATCGTCCGTATCAAACGGGATCATGGCAAAATCGTAGATCAGGAGCTTGTCATCAGACATTTCTTCCAGTTCACGGCATAGTTTGATCTCTTCGTCGATATTGCCCTTCCAGAACAGTCCCGGGTTCTCCATGGAGGCCCATTGATCCAGTAAAACAGAGATTGGCGATGGGATGCTGATCAAAGTCCTGGGGAATTTGAGATAGGCCTTGGTCAGATCCTCTACCTGTGTATGATAAGCTTTTCGGACCTCGCGTTTTCCGAATTCAGACGTATACAGGCCGATCTCGAATTGACCGTACCTGCCGGCGCGGCCCGCGATCTGCTGGATCTCCGCTGGTTTCAGGTCTCTTCGTTCCATTCCATCGAATTTATTGTTCTCCAGGAAGACGATCCTCCGGATCGGCAGATTCAATCCCATGCCGATGGCATCCGTCGCGACCACCACATCAGTCTGGCCGGAAGCGAACCGCTCGACCTCGTTGGATCGAACGTCATAAGGCAGTGCGCCGTAGATGACGCTGGTGGAGACGTTGCGCGCTCTCAATTCCGCGGCCACGTATAAGACCGATTTCTTCGAAAAAACGATCAAGGCATCGCCCTTCTCCACGTCGTCGGGGAAGCGGAAATCCCTGCTGTCCAGCCGTAAAGGAACGGCACGTTCATGACGCACGACTTCATATGTATCAGAACAAAGCTCGATCAGGCGGATCGCCAGTTGCTCCGCATAAGGTGCCATGCAAACGTGGATCTCCGGAGCGCAGACACCAAGAATCGCCTGCGTCCAATTTCCGCCTCTCGCCTGGTCCTCCATCATCTGCGCTTCATCGATGACAGCAACATCGAAGTATTCCTGCGGATTCAACAGTTCGATGGTACAAGCGGTATGCTCCGCCCCTTCCAAGAGGATATGCTCTTCACCTGTCTCCATGTTGCACGGAACGCCCAGGCGATTGGTCTGATCATAGATCTCATTGGCCATAAGCCGCAGCGGTGCCAAATAGATGGCCTTTTCCGCCGCGCGGAAGCGGATCAGGCTGTCATGGGTTTTACCGGAGTTGGTCGGCCCCACGTGCAGGATGAAGTGCCGTTCCAACGCACGCGCATTCGGATACAGATCGATAGGATTTTCCGGGATCCGATCCGTGATCTGCCTGCGCACGTTCTCCGTTTGTTCTTTCAGAAATTTGTATCTTTGATAGGTCAGTGTCCATTCACCTGTATAGGAATGGCTTTCAGAGAGGATCTCGACCTTTTCTTCCTCCGTCAATGCACTGACCAATTCGTCCGCCGCATCGTGCATCATGAGGGCTTCCAATTCACGGATATGTCCCTCGATCAGGCGCTGCGCCAGATACCCTGTGATTGGACTGCTTAATGCTTCATGTACAGGCTCCAGTGCACGGAACTGCTGTTTTAGATCTTTCTCTATAAATCTGAGGCTTTTGTCTTCCAGCGCCTTCTTGACTGTGCCCCGCGGCACGTCCTGCTCGATAAAGTATGTGAAAAGATCCGTACGGAACCAGAGCCATTCCTCACTGCCGTCCGGTTCTTCCATGCGGATCTTGAACGGATGGCCTTTCAAATACCGGATCAAGGCTTTGCGACCTGCTTTCAGATAGCGGTCATACAGTTTCCGATCCGGATCGACGTCCTGCAGTGTGATCTGGCGGTAATATGCATGGATCAGCTTTCTTCTGCGTGTATCGGACGCATCTTCCCGCACCAGATCCCGGAACCGATCGATCAGTTCTTGTGCATCAAACATATATTCCTTCCTTATCAGAAACGGAGCCCTTTGGTGGTACGCCCCGTTCTGTGATCGTTTATATCAACAAGCCGAAAGACAGTATATCGTATTTTCAGGAATAAAGCAAAGGAAAACTCAAGTCATTTGATCTTCAGGCTTTTCAGATGATTCTTTTGTTCTTCAGTGATACGATAGCTTTCGACCGCCTTCTGGATCGTTTTATTATGCGTCCAGGGTTCCAACTGATGCGTGGTCAGAAAAGGCAGTACTGCATCATATCGTTTTGCAAGCGCGGTTGCGAAATACCAGGCCTGCATCATGCGGACGTAATACGCATCAGATCGAAGACGAGAGACGATCTGAGGATATGCGATATCGAAGTCTTCATCCAGAAAGTGCTCCATCAGCATACCGATCCCGAACCGGATCGTATATACCTGTTCTGAAGCGATCCATTTCATGATCGAAGGCAATAGTTCCTGACGATGTTTTTTGAATATCTTGGGTGACATCTGATCACAAGTAGCCCAATTATTGACATAGGGAAGAAAACGGTCGACCCGATCCAAGGTGTCTCCAAAGTCCTTGATCCCGGAGATGATGAACGCATGCAGTTGGTCTTCATCAAAATACCGGTGCGGCAGATCGTCAAGAAACGTGCCGATCTCTTCACTTCTGGCCAGTTCCTTTGCAAACGACCGCAGCGCCGGTGTGCGTACGCCGATGATCCATGAGGGATCTACTGTAGGGATCAGGCGGGATTGAAAATCCCGGTACGCATTGTCCTGAAGCTCAAATAATCGGCCTCTGATCTCTTCAAGGATATCTATCGTGTTTTTCATAGGAGTCATTACAGTGCCATCACATAGATCTGGCAAGGATTGGCTTCATCCCAGACGGTGGGGATCACTTCAAATTCTTTGAACCCAAGGCTTTGATAGAATAAGTTCGTTAGGTCATAATCCTCATAATATCCCATAGCTACGGTTTTCACCTGCATGAAAGAATAGCCCTGTTCCTTAGCGATCTGCCTGGCCTTTTCAAAAAGAGCACGGCCGATGCCCTTTCGATGATGATCCTTTAGGACTCCCATCACGGCCAGTTCGATCGTTTCCCGTCCGGTCTCCTTCAAACATAGGAAACCGATGGGCATATCTTCCTCAAAAGCACCAACCGTCAGCCTGTCTGCACTGTCACGTATATAAGCTTCCCTGCTTTCTTCGACTTCGAACCACTCCGGCAGTGCTTCCAAAATGTGCCGAACGATGGCACGCTTTTCTGTCGGATCCTCAACGACACGTATCATGTATCATTCAATCCTTTCCCTAAGCTTTTTCAAAAAGAATCGATTCATCGTGCTATGAACGACACCTTTGGGCCGTTCGATCTCCTGATAACCACATTTCTGATAGATATGGAGCGCAGCCTTGAGCGCGTCATGGGTCTCAAGATAGGAAAAAGAATATCCTGCTTCGCGCATACGCTCTTCAATAAAGGAGATCATTTGATAGCCTGATCCAGTACCTTTTACGTCATCCATCAGATATAGTT
>JAFVHC010000240.1 GCA_017474705.1 Bacillota bacterium | reverse complement strand
TACATCGGCGGGATTTCCGGCCTGCTGATCTATAACATCGGCAGCGGCATCCTCCGAGCGGTGGGAGATTCGACCCGGCCGCTTTATTTCCTGATCCTCACCAGCCTGGTCAACATCGTGCTGGACCTGCTGTTTGTAGTGGTGCTCGGCACCGGTATCGCAGGTGCGGCCATCGCCACGATCCTGTCACAGTTTCTCTCCGCCATTCTGATCCTCCTGTTGCTGAGCCGGACGAAGGATATCTATCGGCTGGACTGGAAGGAACTGCAGATAGATGGCCAGATCCTCGGGAAGATCTTCGCCATCGGAATGCCCGCAGGGATCCAGTCGGTTCTCACGGCATTTTCCAATGTGTTTGTCCAGAGCTACATCAATTCCTTCGGATCCGATTGTATGGCGGGCTGGAGCAGCTATAACAAGCTGGATCAGTTCATCATGCTGCCGATGCAGAGTATGGCCATGGCCTCCACCACCTTCGTCAGTCAGAACGTGGGAGCGGACAACGACCAGCGTGCGGACCGGGGGACGGTGGCTTCACTGCTTCTGACCAGTGGGATCACGGGCGTGATCATCGCGCTGCTGGTAGGCTTCGCGCCGACTTCTGTGCGGCTGTTTTCACCGGATGAAGCGGTGATTTCCTACGGGGTGTTGTTTATCCGCACCAATGTCGTGTTCCTGCTTTTCAACTGTATCAACCACGTCCTGGCCGGTGCCCTGCGCGGACGCGGAGATTCACGGGGACCAATGATCATCATGCTGTCCACCTTTGTCGGCCTGCGGCAGATCTATCTTTTCGTCATGACCCGCTATATTGCCAACACCCCGCGTATGGTCGGCCTGGGATATCCGGTGGGATGGGTAAGCTGCTGTGTGGTCGAGCTGATCTACTATGCCGTTTGCCGGCGGAAGCGGGAACAGAATCGGATTCCAAGCGCATTGTCTTGACTGCCGCCGAGCGGCCCAGGCAATGCGTTTTTTCTTTCGCCGGATGAAACCATTCCATGGCGTACAAAACAGTTGACGCCATCTCGGAAAACCGGTAAAATAGGATCAATATTTAAAATACTTGAAGGAGTTGACGGCTTTGAGAACCCTGTTCAAGAATGGAACCATCATCGACGGCACCGGTGAAAAACCCTGGGTCGGCGATGTCCTGATCGAGGGCGACCGGATCGCAGAGGTCGGCGAACACATCGCCGCGGAGGCGGACAAGGTAGTAGACCTGACGGGACTGCAGATCTGCCCGGGCCTTATCGATGCGCATTCGCACAACGACTTTTTCTATGATCGCGAAGATGCGGAGAAGTACTTCAAGCCTTTTATCGAGCAGGGGATCACCACCCAGATCACCGGAAACTGCAGTTTCTCCCCTTTCGGCATGGACGAGAACACACCCTACCGGGACAAGATCGGCGGTGGACTCTTCCAGGCGGAACATCCCGGCAGCTTTGGAGCATTCAAGGAGCGGGCCAAAGGAAAGCTGTTTGTGAACCTCGTCCCGCTGATCGGCCAGGGCTCGGTGCGCGCCGGAATCGCAGGCTATGACCCGACACCCCTGACCCGGGAGCAGATCGACCGGGAAGTCGAATATGTGCGTGAGGCCATGGAGGGCGGTGCATTCGGCGGGTCCTTCGGCTTTATGTACGAACCGGACCGCTATGCCAAGGAAGATGAGATCCGGGCTTTTGCAAAAGAGATTGCGAAGCATGACGGCATCATCACCATCCATCCGCGCGCGAACTCCATCGTCAGCGCCGACTATCCGCTCCTGACCAAAAAGTCCCACCTGGAAATGGGCCTCGATGAAGCGGTGGACATCATGGAGGAGTCCGGCTGCAGGCTCGAATACAGCCACCTGATTTTTGTAGGTCAGCGGAGTTGGAAGGTGCTGGACAAGATGCTGGCCACCTTCTACCGCGAACGGAAGAAAGGCTATCAGATCGCCTATGACAACTATGTCTTCCATTACGGCGCATCCGTCATTACGGTGGTGTTCCCGGGCTGGTACGCCGCCCTCTCCAAAGAAGAGGCCGCAAAGCCCGCCAACCGTTTCAAAGTGTCTCTCACGATCCTGATGTACCGCAAGGTCCTTGGCATCGACTGGGAGGACATGGTCGTAGCGTATATCTCCGATGAGC
>JAFVHC010000239.1 GCA_017474705.1 Bacillota bacterium | reverse complement strand
TCAGCGTATGGAAATCTTTGGCGTTCTGACTGGCGATCGGATACATCGTAGAGTCGGAACCTGTCATCGCGTTGAGGAAAGTGTTCATCGAACCCTTTTCCAACTGCATAAAAGGATCCTTCAACGGATACTTATCAGATCCGCACAGGACCGTATGCTCGATGATATGCGGTGTACCGCAGTCATCTTCCGGCGGTGTGCGGAAACTGATGCAGAAGACTTTATTGTCGTCTTCCGGATTGCTCAGATAACAAACGGTGGCACCGCTTTTCTCATGCCTGTATAAGTATCCATGCGAGCCGATCTCCGGCAGCGCCTGGTCTTTCAGCAAAGCATAACCTATCATAATACTCCTTTTCAACGTGTGTAGTAATAGTCCAACAGATCATGAACGATCGGCAGCGCGGGATATGATTCCGCCCCGTTTTCGATCATGACGGTGATGGCGATGCCGGTCTTTCCCCCTACTTTCGTATAGCCTGTGAACCAGGAATGAGGTTCTGTATCGTCACCTTCAGCGATCTGTGCGGTGCCTGTTTTTCCATAGACGTCGCAGGGCAGATCATTCAGCATATATGCTGTTCCATAGGCGATGACACCATCCATCAGCTGTTCGAGGAAATCTGCCTCGTCCGTAGTCATGACAGCGCTGTCATACATGGCAGGAAGATATTTCTCCACGGTTTTACCCTCGGCATTCTCGATACGGTCCACGATATATGGTCTGTACAGCATGCCCCGGTTGCCGATGGCAGCGGCGATCATGTTCATGGAGAACGGCGTGATCTGATTCTGTCCCTGGCCGATCGCGGTCTCGGCGATCATCTGTTCGTTGTCTGCATCCGACACGATGACGTGTGACATGGACTGTGGCAGTACGAAATCGATACGGTCATTGAGATGCAGAGAATCCGCCGTTTTACGCAGATCGTCTCCGCCGATCCTGAGTCCCAGGGTCGCGAAATAAGTATTGCAGGAATTCGCGAAAGCATCATAGATATCCTGCTCTCCATGAGCCGTGCTGTGATAGCAAGGCAGCGTCGTTCGACCTATCTCCACTTCGCCCTCGCAGTCATACTCATAATTGCGCAGCGACCCATCTCGGTACGCCGCCAGACTCGTTATGATCTTGAAAGTGGATCCCGGAGGATATTGTCCCTGCATAGCACGGGAATACAAGGGACTGTCGTCCCGGTTGGTCAGATCTTCCCACTCTTCCGATACGGTATTCGGATCATACGCAGGTGTAGAGACCAGGGCAAGGATCTTGCCGGTCGACGGTTCACTGATCACAACGGCACCGTGCACGTTTTTCAGCAGTTCATAGGCTTTTTGCTGCAGGCCGCCGTCGATCGTGAGGATCGCATTGTTGCCGCGGATATCATCCCCACCGAACAAGTACTCCAATTGATCCGTGAAGCGATCCGACGAAAGAAGCTTTTCGTTCAGGACCAGCTCCATGCAGGTCTTGCTGCGCAGCGAATATCCTGTGACGTGCGCATATGTTTCCCCGAAAGGATACACGCGGGTCTTCGTACCATCCGATTCGACTTTGGTATAAGCCAGCAGGTTGCCGGAGGCATCATAGATCGAACCGCGGATATAATGCTCTTCTGCATTGGCAAGCCGCGGATTGTATGTATTGACGCGGATCTTGCTGCCATCGATCAACATGGTCTTGGTCAGGAACAAGATCATCAATGCTGCAAGAAACAGGTACAGGTGCTTGATAGTCGCGAAGGATCTGGGATTGCCCTTGCGTTGTTCAGAACTGATACGGCGTGCGGATCGTGTCGTCCTGCGGCGATGGTTCTCGCTGTCCGCCGGATGGCTGCTGTCCGTAGACCGGTGGCTGCTGTCCGTAGACTGGCGGCTGCTGTCCGTAGACCGGCGGCTGCTGTCCGTAGGCCGGTGGCTGCTGTCCGTAGGCCGGTGGCTGCTGTCCGTAGACTGGCGGCTGCTGGACATATTGCTGCGGTCTTCCATATTGCTGCGGAGTTCCGTAGGGTCCTGGCTGTCCATATGGCGGCTGCTGGCCATACTGCGGCTGCTGCGGTCCGATGTGCTGCGGTTCTTCATCCTCTGGCACCTCCTTTCTTACAGGTGGATAGGAGGAGCGAATGATCCCTTGAACGATGCCGATCAGGATCGTCATGGAAAGCATGGAACTGCCTCCGTAGCTGATGAATGGTAATGTAACGCCCGTCAACGGAATAAGTTTGGTCGCACCACCGATGATAACGAACGTCTGTGTCATGAACAAAACGGCAAAGCCCAGCAGTAAAGACCGCTTATGGGCTTCATTTTCATGTCGGGCGTATTCGAGCATGGTCATGAAAAGGAACGTATACAGGAGGATCAGAAGGATGCAGAACAGTAAACCGAACTCCTCCGCCACTGCAGAAAATATCATGTCCGTGGTATTGACGGGAATATAGGTAGGCATACCGCGGAACAGGCCAGTACCGAACCAGCCGCCGCCTACGATAGCAAACAGAGAATGAGCGATCTGGTATCCGCCATCATTGATATCCGCCCACGGATCCAGCCATGCATCGACACGGATCCGTACATGTCCAACGAACTTGTAGGCCAGGAAACCCGCGGCAAGTACCATCATTGCACCAAGCACGAGCCAAAGCTTGCGGTCCAGGTATTCATAGGTCATGAACCAGAAAATGATACCAAAGATCATCAAGCCGCCAAGATCGTTCTGCACCAAAAGCACAAGTCCGATGAAGCCCGTCATGGCAGCGGCCAGTATCAGTCCGAACCAGGAGAACTTCCTGGAATAGATATAACCGATCAGGAAAATGAACGAGATCTTTACGAATTCGGACGGTTGGAAGACGAAGCCTCCGATATAAGCCCAGTTCAGCGCACCGCCTGCCCGATATGGGAAGACGAACGGCAGCAGGACCATACCGCAGCTGGCGATGATGAAGACCACGACAGGGATCTTATAGATCCAGCTGCCGCGCATGACCAGCAGCACGATGTTGATCAAGCCAAAACAGATGAGCATCCAGCGGATCTGCTGGATCGCTATGCTTTCATTCAGACGCCAAAGGATCGCGATGCTGATGCTCAGCAGCATGAACACAGCGTTCCAGATCAGCCGGCCGGTACCTTTATGCAGTGTCTCTGCGAGGATGCCCATGAGCAGCATGCCGCCTGCTTCCGCACCCAGCCAGATGAACGCCTGCTTCAGATCTCCGGCTTCCTGCAGCGTATGCAGCAGGATGATCGTATCAGTCAGGATCTGGAACAACGCGATCAGGATCAATTGCGAGTGCGCGAAATAGGCCGCCTGCTTCTGCGAGGGCAGCCTTTTATAACATTGCCATCCGAAAATGATGAAAAGGATCATCAAAAAAATATATATGAACCGGGAGATATATGTGATGAAATAAAGCATCCCATAGCCTCCTTTCCGATAATCTCACAAACAAGGTTTAAAGAAATGTCCCCTGATACTATGTTCCGGTGCCTCTTGGACAGGTCTGCCTTCGGCCGCCTTTTGATACGCTTTCAGGACGAACTCTGTCTCCGCGGCATCTTCATCGAGGAACATGAGACGCCAGATGCCGGCGCCGGTCTTTTTCAGTGCCTTCGAACGGTCAGCCATCCAAAGAGGATGACCTGTATACAGCATATTATAACAGTCCTTACCGCAATGGAGTTCCGCCGTCCATGGCTCGTCTTTACGGTCCCGGATCTCCAGGATCCTGCTGCCCGAACCATGCGTACACGTCAGACTTTCTTTCTGCAGGCACTGCCGCGTGGTCATGACCGGGATCTTTCCATAAGCAATGACAGCATCCCTGTTCTCCCCTATCAATGACAATTCCTCAGAAGAGGATTCCACGGAGAGTGTCAAGGAGGCAGCCGTCCCGTGGATCAGGTCCGATGCATTCCTGTTCATGACGGGGATCTGCATATCGCAGGAGACAAGTTCCGCAGGGTATGCAGCCATCTGTCCCAGGCCATGCACGAGCACCGGCACGTCCCACAGATCTTTCAGCTGCCATGTATTCCGAAGATCAAAATACGGCAGACTCACACCGCAGCTGATCCCTTCGATCCTGGCTTCGTTGATGAGTTCCAGGATCCTTTGGCGGGAAAACTTCTCCTCGCGGAACCAAACATGCCCGACTTTCTGTGCTTTTGCCGCTTTCCACTGTTCTTCCGAAGACAGTACTGCCTCCAGCCGCGCTCTTCCGTCTTCTGTGCCCTGCCAGGAACCATGCTGAAGTGGGCCATACGGTCGTTTCACTCGTTGACACAGTGCATCTTCAAGAGCAGTCAAGGCTCTGCGTCGCAGATCATTCAGTGCCGAGACAGGAACAAAAATACTGCCTTCGATCCGGATCCTGATCTCTTCCGGGATGAATGGGGTACCCCCGGTCTTCATCAATGATCTGCGGATCATCTCTTCTTCCATACTTCGTTCGAGCGCTGTCTCTACCCGGCTGCCCTCGACCGTGACACAGGTCTCGTTGCAGGACGCGGTCAGCCGCGCATTCCGGCCTTCGATGAATTCAGCGGACAGTACGATGGGCCGTTTCGGTTCTTCCTGATCGGAGAATCGGCGCAACAAAGCACTGTCGATCAAGCGGTAGACCTCCTGTCCTTTCCGGACTTTTCGATCCAATGTGATCCAGGCGCTTTTTCCATCCTCTGTCAGGTTGCGTTCCTGCAATTGGTAGGATGGAAAAGGAGGTCTTTCCGTCCGTATTTCCAGTACGTCCTGCGCGTGCATCAGGGTATCAGAAGATATGTATATGCGGTTGCCGCGGATCTCGGATACCTTCCCGATCTTCAGTCCCTGATGTTTCGGGCTTTCTGCCTCTATCATTGAGTCCTTGGATCGTACCCAGTAGCCTCGCGAGAAACCACCGCGGTTGAACAGCTGTGCCATCTCCTGCTTTCTTTCCGCAAGGACATCATCCGACAGCACATGATCCAGTGCCGCTCGATACCCCGAGGTCACGCCAAATACGTACTCCGGGCTCTTCAGCCGGCCTTCGATCTTCAAAGAATCCACCCCACAGGATACGATCTCCGGCAGGATATCCAATGTGCACATATCTTTCATGTCCATCAGATATGCGGGTCTGCGGTCAGCGGCCTGATAAGCCAGGCGGCAGGGCTGCGCGCACATGCCGCGGTTTCCGCTGCGTCCTCCGATGAAAGAACTCATCAGGCACTGTCCGGAAACGCTGTAGCACATGGCACCGTGGATGAAGACTTCCAGTTCGATCTTTGTGCTTTCCCGGATCTTCCTGACGTCTTCCAAAGATAGCTCCCGTGCCAGTACGACGCGCTGGAATCCAAGATCTTCCAGAAAACGGACACCGTCGGGAGAATGGACGCTCATCTGCGTGCTCCCATGCAGCGCGATCCAGGGATACTGCTTGCGGATATGATCCGCAACGCCAAGATCCTGCACGATCACACCATCGATGCCTGTCTCTGCCATCTGTTCCATGCTTGCCGTAAAATCCTTCCACTCCGTCTCTTTGACCAGTGTATTGACCGTCAGAAGTGTCTTGACGTCGTGCAGCCGTGTGTAATGGACGGCTTCCCGCATGGCAGGGATATCAAAACCGGAAGCACCGTGTCTTGCGTTGAATCGCGTGCCCCCGAAGTAAACCGCATTACAGCCTGCGGCCACGGCGCTTTTGAGGCATTCCATGTTGCCCGCAGGTGATAATAATTCAGGATGACTCATAATTTCAATTGTCCGTTCACATCCGGAACGTCACGATGGAAGTATGTCAGACAATAGGGCGTGACCACACGGCCCCGAGGCGTCCTCTGGATGAAGCCGCATTGCATCAGGTATGGTTCACAAACATCTTCGATGGTACCGGAATCCTCGCCGATGGACGCTGCAAGCGTTTCCAGTCCGACGGGGCCGCCACCGAACAGATCCATCATGGCCGTCAGCATCTTTTGGTCCATGGTATCCAGACCATTTGGATCGACGTTCAGTTGGTTCAGCGCATAGCGGGCCGTTTCCAGATCGATCCGCCCATCGAAACGTACCTCCGCGAAGTCTCTGACACGCTTGAGGAAACGATTCGCAAGACGCGGTGTCCCACGGGATCTGCGCGCGATCTCCAAAGCGCCTTCTTCGTCTATGTCGATCTTCAGCTTAGCAGCGGAATTCTTAACGATCTGTGCCAGTTCTTCTGGCTTATAGTATTCCATATGATGGTTCATGCCGAAACGATCCCGCAAAGGCGCGGAAAGTGCACCGGCACGAGTCGTTGCACCGATCAAAGTGAATCTGGGCAGATCCAGCCGGATGGATCTGGCGGCGGGGCCCTTGCCGATCATGATATCGATGGCAAAGTCCTCCATCGCCGGATACAGGATCTCCTCGACCTGACGGTTCAGGCGATGGATCTCATCGATAAAGAGGATGTCGCCCGGACTCAGGTTATTGAGGATCGCGGCCATATCGCCAGGCTTCTCGATCGCAGGGCCGGTCGTGATCTTGATATTGACGTTCATTTCGTGGGCGATGATGCCGGCGATCGTGGTCTTGCCCAGTCCGGGAGGTCCATAGAACAGTGCATGGTCCAATGGTTCTCCGCGCTTTTTTGCTGCCGCGATGAAGATCTTCAGATTCTCCTTGACCGCATCCTGGCCGATATAATCCTCGAAATGGACCGGCCGCAGGCTTGCCTCATTCTCCTGCTCTTCCTTACGGACTTTGGTATCGACCCAGCGTCCCAGATCGTCCATGCTTTCCAGTCTGTCTCTTAAATCGTCCATATCGTCTCCTTATCACCTCGCAAGCCGCTTCAGGCTTTCACGTATCAGCTGGCTGACTTCGCCGACTTCGGCCAAGGTCTCCCATCCGGGGATCGAACGTACGGCTTCGGTCGCTGCCGTATGTGCATAACCCAATGCCTCCAAAGCTGCGATCGCATCCGCGACCGCACTGTTTTCTGCCACGCTCGTAATGGAAGGACTGCCTGACAGGATCGTAGAATCATCTGCGGAAGGCGCGGTGATCTTGCCCTTCAGATCCAGGATGATCTGCTGGGCCGTCTTATTGCCGACACCCGGCGCTTTTGTCAATGCTTTATGATCTCCCTGTGCAATGGCGAACAAAATATCCGTCATACTAAGAGAGGTCAGGATGGCCAGTGCGAATTTAGGACCGACACCCTTTACATTGATCAGCATCTTGAACAGATCCAGTTCATCCATGGTCAGGAACCCAAACAGCTGCATAGCATCCTCCCGGACGGAAAAGTACGTGTGGAGGGTGACTTCCCGACCGACGCCGACGCGCAGCATATCTTCACGGATCGGGGCGAAGACCCGATATCCAATGCCACCGTTCTCCACGATGACACTGTTTTCTTCGATCCGTTTCAATTCTCCTTGTACATATGCGATCATGTACGTTCAACCTTTCTGTTTGGCGGCATTTCTGCCGGCTGTATAGCCCGAGCTCCAGGCCCACTGCAGATTGAATCCGCCGCAGTCTCCATCTATATCGATCACTTCACCGGCAGCATACAAACCAGGGAATCGTTTCATTTGCAGATCTGTTCCGATCTCCGCACCGTCGATCCCGCCGGCTGTGACCTGTGCATTCTTGAATCCTCCATGACCGGTGACCTTGAGCTTCCAATGTTTCAGGAATTGCACCATCGTGCGGATCTCCCCATCCTTTATAGAAGAGGCGCTTTGATCTTTGCCGATGTCCGTTTCCTTCAGCAGGACCGGGATCAGCTTCTTGTGCAGGGTCCCGTTCAAGGCATCGAGGATCGGCTTCCAGGAGACGTGATCCAATATACCGCGGATCAGCGCATACAGTTCCTCCGTCTCCATTTCAGGGAACAGATCCAATTCCAGCAGCGGCTGTTTGTTCTGAGCAAGGAATGTGGTCGCCGCCTGGGAGATCATAAAGATGGCGGATCCTGAGATCCCGTCATCCGTAAAGATGATCTCATCCGTGCACGCGCGGATGCATTTTTCTCCATCCAGCACTCTGACTGCCGCATCCATGCGCAGCCCGCTGAGCCTTTTGCAATAGGGAGAATCCAATTGTAATTTAACCAACGCAGGTGACAAAGAAGTGACATGAAGGCCCATCTTTTTCGCAAGCGCCGGACCGGAACCATCCGTACCTAACTGCGGAGCTGCTTTCCCACCGGCGGCCAGGATGACCGCATCAAAGGAACTCTTTTCCGCGGAGGTCTGTATTTGCCAACGGGACCCGCTCCTTTTCATGGCGAGCACTTCCTGATCCAGCCGGACCTCGATCCTCGGATCCCGCTCTACGCGATCTCTGAGCGCATCGATCACGGAAGCTGCCTGTAAGTTGTATGGATATAACCTGTCTCCCTCGGCACGTACGGGGATCCCGATCGACTGAAAGAAGTCCAGCGTTCTGTCAAGATCGAAGCCGGAAAACACAGGCAGGAACAGGCCTCTGGCCGAACCATGGTATGCTTCATCCATGATAGGATCACACTTCAGGGACAGATTCGACAGATTGCAGCGGCCGTTGCCTGTCGCTGGGATCTTGCGGCCCACACGATCGGCCTTTTCGAAAACAGTAACACTGCATCCGCCCTCCGCCGCGGCGATCGCCGCCACAAGTCCGGACGCACCGCCGCCGATCACAGCGATCCGTTTCATAAGGTCTTCTCCCCGGCGATCTGCTGCTTGCGCAGTTCCGCCTGTTCTTTTAATTCACGCGCATTGGAAAGTACTGCATCGGTCACAGCAACGCCACTCGTCAGCCGGGCCAATTCTTCGATCATCCCATCCCGATCCAGCGACCGGACTTCCGTATGGGTATGGCCTTCGGCCACCGTCTTCTCGATGGCGAAATGGACGTCGGCCATGGCTGCGATCTGCGGCAGATGGGTCACACAAAGCACCTGATGATACTGTGCGATCTGGCACATGCGTTCAGCCACGCTCTGTGCCGTACGTCCGCTGATGCCTGTGTCGATCTCATCGAAGATCAAGGTGGGGATCTCATCCCTGCGGGCAAGCACGGTCTTGATGGCCAGCATGATGCGGGACATCTCACCGCCGGAGGCGATCATATGGAGCGGTTTGACCGCATCCCCCACATTTGTGCGGATACGGAATTCGACATCATCCGTACCGTAAGATCGATACGTATCGGTCGGACGTACTTCGATCACAAATGAAGGATCCTTGAACTGCAGCGTTTTCAGGATCTCCGTAACTTCATTGCCGACTTCCACCGCGGCTTCATACCGAAGAGCATGCAGTTGATCCGCCGCCTTTCGCAGTTTTCCTTCAGCAGCAGCTTTCCGGGCTCTCAGCTGCTCTTTCGTCTGCTGGATATGCTCCAGTTTATCGATCCGTACGAGCAGATCCTCATAGTAAGCACGGATCTTATCCGAGGTAGCGCCATATTTGGATGTGACCCTGCGGATCACGTCCAGCCGGCTTTCGATCTCATTCAATTCCTGCGGATCCATATCCAGCTGTTCCAGATATGCAGACAGCTGATATCCCAGATCGTCCAATACAGCGGATGTGTCCCGCAAGGATTCCAAAACAGGCGGAAGTGCTTCATCCAAAGAAGCGATCCCGTTCAATGAAGCTATCGCCTGTCCGAGCATATCGGAGATCGTAGGTCCGCTCATATTCTCTTTGAGCAGGGTGACCGCCTCAGTCACAGCATCCCGCATGCGCTCGCTGTTATACAGTTTTCTGCGGCGGACCTTCAATTCCTCCTCTTCTCCATCCCGCACGTCGGCCTGCTCGATCTCATCCCGCTCGTACTGCATGAGTGACAGCAAGCGCTCCTTGTCCTGCTCATCCTTTTCGTATCCTTCCAGCGCCTTGCTGAGCGCGGTATACGTCTCGAACAGTTGATGGTACATATCTTTCGCTTCCTGGATCCTGTCATCGAAACGATCCAGGATCTCACGGTGTCTAGCGGTGTCCAGCAAAGACTGATGCTCATGTTGACCATGGATATCGATCAAGAGCCTTGCAGCATCTTTCATCTGCCCGGCTGTAACGATCTGGCCGTTGATCCTGCACAGGCTGCGCACCTGCTGCGACGGAGAAACACTGAATTGACGGGTCATCAGGATCTCGCCCTGATCCGCGCTGATCCCGAGCTCAGTCAGCCGGGACAGGATCTTCGCATCCTCTTCAACGAAAAGAAGATCGACCCGCGAACTGCCGTCCGGGCGCAGCAGTTCTTTTTGCGCCCGGCTTCCCAGTGCCAGGTTGATCCCATCCATCAAAATACTTTTTCCCGCACCGGTCTCTCCCGTCAGGATATTGAGACCATTCTCAAGATCGAGACGGACGTCGTCGATGAGGGCGATGTTCTGCATACGCAGAGAAAAAAGCATGTCCTGAAATCTCCTTTATCTTTTGACGATCTGATCCAGACGTTCTTTGATCGCCGCACAGTCCTCCGGCGCAGCCGCCGCCAGGAAGATCGTATCATCTCCGGCGATGGATCCTATGACGTCGTTCCAGCCCAGTGTATCGATGGACGCAGCAACAGCCATGGCCATACCTGTCGCCGTCTTGACCACCAGTATGTTGCCGGCGCACGCCGATGAAACATACGCCTCTGTAAGCACTGCCAGATACTTCGCAGCTGCATTGTCCTCATCTTCCGCCTTGCCATAGGACTTGACTGCATAATGGGGCTGTCCGGTCGGTCCGACGACCTTGATCAGCCGAAGATCCCGGATGTCTCTGGATACGGTCGCCTGTGTCACGACGAATCCGGCCTGGTTCAGTTTCGCAGCCAGTTCTTCCTGCGTAGTGATGCTGTTGTGCGCGATCAACTGGAGGATAGCCGCCTGACGGTCTCTCTTCATGTTACGCCTCCTAAAAAAGTTTCTTTTTCAACGTCTGGTAGAAAGTATGTTCTGTAACTTTAATGATAGATACGGTGCGCGAAGATCGCCGCAGCACGATCCTGTCCCCCGACTTGAGCCAGAGGTTCTTTTTTCCGTCGATGCTGATCAGGGACGGATACTGTCCATCGTTCTTCCCTTCACCGATGCAGATCATGATCACGTCATTCTCGGAAGTGACGATCGACCGCACGTTGAGAGAATGTACACAAAGCGGTGTGATCACCAGATTGCGGGCGGACGGCGCTACGATCGGTCCTCCTGCGGAAAGATTATATGCGGTGGAACCTGTCGGCGTACAGATGATCATGCCGTCACCCATGAAGGTATCGATCAGATGTCCGTTGATGTATACGCCCATTTCGATCATGGACGCCATCATATGCCGGTTGATCCACACGTCATTCATCGCCGTAAAATGATAGGGTTCGGGATCCTCGCTTTCGGTCCATCCTTCGAGCAGGATACGTTCTTCCGTAGCATAATGCCCTTCAAGTACCATGGACAAGGCTTTTTCAGCCTGGTCAGGCTCGACTTCCGCAAGAAATCCGACATCACCGAGATTGATCCCCAGGATCGGAACTTCAGCCAGCTCCCCGAAGCGGAAAATAGCACGGATGATCGTTCCGTCTCCGCCAAGGGGCACGATCAGATCGATCTCCGGATGTTCCTCCGGCTGATACAAACTGACCGGTTCCCGGGACATTTCCGGAAAGATCTCTTCCGGAACGTAGGCAGCTGCTCCGGCAGAAGAAAGATATCTGCACAGACGTCTGGTCAGCTTAAGATTCTGATCCTTCTTTTCATTCGGCATCAGCAGACAATTAAAGTTCTTCATGAGATTCCTTTACTACTTCGGAGATCCGTTCCTCTATGGAGATCGGTATCTCGTTTTGATCTTTTGAAAGATAGATCAGATATTCGATATTGCCTTCGGGACCGCGCACAGGTGAAAACGTCAGCCCTTTGATCATGAGCCCCTGAGCGGTGCACCAGTCGCAGATCATACGCACGACCTGTTCATGCACTTTAGGATCCCGCACGACCCCCTTCTTCCCTACCTGTTCACGACCCGCTTCAAACTGCGGTTTGATCAGTGCGACCATAGTACCATCATCCTTAAGCCTTGCCGCGACGGCCGGTATGGTCTTGGTCAGAGAAATGAAGGATAGATCAAAAGACGCGAAATCGCATGGTTCCGGAATATGTGTTTCGTCCAGATATCGGACATTCGTTTTCTCCAGCACCGTGACCCTCTCATCCTGGCGCAGTTTCCAGGCAAGCTGGCCGTAGCCTACGTCGACCGCATAGACATGCCTGGCCCCGTTCTGGAGCATGCAATCTGTGAATCCGCCCGTCGATGCACCGGCATCGATGCATACTTTGTCTTTAAGATCCAAGGAAAACGCTGCCATTGCCTTCTCCAGTTTGAGTCCGCCGCGGCTGACATATTTCAACTGCGGACCTCGCACTTCGATCGCAGCATCTTCCCGGATCATGGTACCTGCTTTGTCCTCTCTGAGCCCGTCCACGTAGACCGTACCTTCCATGATCAGGGCTTTCGCCTTTTCACGGGAAGGCGCTAGCCCTTCCTGCACCATCCGTATATCCAGTCTTTCTTTTGCCATATCGTATCCTTATCCTAAAGCTTCCAGGACTCGTTTCCGGATCCCTTCCGCATCTAGTCCATATGTATGCAGCAGCGCACATCGCGTGCCCTGACGTACGAATCCATTCGGGATCGCTGCCACCTGGATCTTATCACGGACATCCATCGGTGCAGCATTCACGACCTTTTCACCGAAACCGCCGTCGTCCACATGATCCTCCACAGTCAGAACGACCTTATGTGAATGACAGATCTCTTCGATCAAGGCTTCATCCAACGGTGCAGCGAAGCGCATATCGACTACAGTAAGAGAGACGTGATCCTGTGCTTCCAGGATCATGGCAGCTTCTTTGGCGGCCGCTACGGCAGGGCCCAAAGCCAGGACCGCAGCGTCTGTGCCACGGCGCACGATCACACCCTTGCCGGGTTCGATCTCCAGAACTTCATCAGTAGTACACACCTCTGCCGCCCCGCGTGGATAACGGATCGCACACGGATGTCCGTAAGAAAGCGAAAAACGCAGCATCTTTCGCAGCTCCACATCATTGGAAGGTGCCATAACAGTAAGACCGGGGATGTGTGCCAGGTAAGCAAGATCATAGATCCCCTGGTGGGACTCTCCATCTTCACCGACGATACCTGCACGATCGACCGCCAGTACGACAGGCAGATCGTTCATACACACGTCATGCAGGATCTGATCGTAGGCGCGCTGCAGAAATGTGGAATAGATGGAACACACCGGCTTCATCCCGCCCTTGGCCAATCCTGCCGCGAATGTGACCGCATGCTCTTCCGCAATACCAACGTCAAAAGTACGCTCCGGATAATAATGTGCAAAATCCGAAAGGCCGGTCCCATCGATCATGGCGGCGGAGATGGCGCAGAGACCGGGTTCCTGCTCTGCCAGTTCCATCATCGTCTTGCCGAAAACATCCGACCACGTCCTGCAGGAAGGTTTCTGTTCATTGCCCGTCACAAGATCGAAGGGTCCGATCCCATGGAACCGGGACGGATCCTGTTCCGCCGGCGCATATCCTTTGCCCTTTGTCGTACGTACGTGCACGATGACGGGCTCATCCAGTCGCTTCGCCTGCTTAAGGATCTGTTTCAGATCCTTGAGATTATGCCCATCGACGGGTCCAAGATAGGCAAACCCCATCTCTTCAAAAAGGACGCCGTTCAGCAGGAAATACTTGATGCGTCTTTTGAGCCGTCTCAGCCGCCGGAACATACCGACGCCGCCAGGCATGCGCAGCAGCATTTTTTTCGCGTCCAGTTTAGTACGCAGATAAAAGCGTCTGGTA
>JAFVHC010000238.1 GCA_017474705.1 Bacillota bacterium | reverse complement strand
CCGTCTCGGGAGATCGACTAGCCATAGCGCTCGCTACCGAAGGCGGTATTTCTTTTATCTACGGTTCCCAGTCCGTCGCCGATGAAGCCGCAATGGTGGCCCGCGTCAAGGCGACCAAGGCGGGTTTCGTTAAGAGCGATTCCAACCTGCGTCCGGACAACACTTTGGCCGACGTCGTTGCTTTGAAAGCGAAAACAGGACATAGCACCATGGCTGTTACCGAAGACGGTACGCCCGATGGCAAGCTGCTCGGCATCCTGACCAGCCGCGACTATCGCCCGTCCCGTATGGATCCGGACGATCTGGTCTGCAATCACATGACGCCCTTCGAGTCCCTGGTATACGCAAAAGAAGGCACCACGCTGAAAGAAGCGAACGATATCATCTGGGACCACAAGCTCAACGCTCTGCCCATCGTCGATGAGAATCAGCGTCTCACTTCCTTCGTCTTCCGCAAGGACTACGATGCGCACAAAGAAAACCCGAACGAACTGCTGGATGCGCAGAAACGTTACATCGTAGGTGCCGGTATCAATTCCCGTGACTATGAGGAGCGTGTTCCGGCTCTTGTCGAAGCCGGGGCAGATGTCCTGTGCATCGATTCTTCCGAAGGTTATTCCATCTGGCAGGCCCAGACCATCCAGTTCATCCGCGAAAAGTACGGTGACACCGTCAAGGTCGGCGCCGGCAACGTGGTCGATCGTGATGGTTTCCGCTACCTGGCCGAAGCCGGCGCGGATTTCATCAAGATCGGTATCGGCGGCGGTTCCATCTGCATCACCCGCGAGCAGAAGGGTATCGGCCGCGGACAGGCGACGGCCGTCATCGAAGTGGCTGCCGCGCGTGACGAATACTTCAAGGAGACCGGCGTCTACATCCCGATCTGCTCCGATGGTGGTATCGTTTACGATTATCATATGACCCTGGCGCTGGCCATGGGTGCGGACTTCCTCATGCTGGGCCGCTACTTCTCCCGTTTCGATGAGTCTCCCACCAAGCGTCTGCACATCAATGGTGCATATGTCAAAGAGTACTGGGGCGAAGGTTCCAGCCGTGCCCGCAACTGGCAGCGTTATGACCTGGGCGGCGACAAGAAGATGGCTTTCGAAGAAGGTGTCGATTCGTACGTACCCTACGCCGGCAAGCTGAAGGACAACGTTGCGCTTTCCTTGAGCAAAGTCAAGCACACCATGTGCAACTGCGGCTGCCTGACCATCGAAGAGCTGCAGAAGAATGCCAAGATCACCTTGGTCTCCGCCACCTCCATCGTGGAAGGCGGCGCACATGACGTCATTCTGAAGAATCAGGAAGCGCCGGCCATCGTCCGTTAAGGAAGGGCCGCGCAGAAAGGATAGAACATGTTTACGTTAGTAAAAGATATTTTCGCTGACCCGTCGGCTTTTGCCGGTCAGAGCCTGACCGTAGCCGGCTGGGTCCGCAGCATCCGCGCCAGCAAGGCGCTGGGCTTCATCGTCCTGCACGACGGCACCTGCTTCAACACGATCCAGGTCGTCTATGAGGATGAAAAAGTCGAAAACTTCCAGGAAGTCAGCCATCTGCCGGTCGGCTCCGCCGTCGTGGTCAAAGGCACCCTGGTCCTGACACCGGAAGCCCGTCAGCCGTTCGAGATGCAGGCGGAAGAGATCATCATCGAGGGCAGTTCTCTGCCGGATTATCCCCTGCAGAAAAAGCGTCACAGCATGGAATACCTGCGCACCATCGCGCACCTGCGTCCACGCAGCAACACCTTCCAGGCCGTGTTCCGTATCCGTTCTCTGGCCGCGTACGCCATCCATAAATTCTTCCAGGAGCGCGGCTTCGTCTACGTCCATACCCCAATCATCACCGGTTCCGATGCGGAAGGCGCCGGTGCGATGTTCCAGGTCACGACATTGGATCTGAACGATCTGCCGCTGACGGAAGATGATAAGGTCGATTTCAGCCAGGATTTCTTCAACAAAAAAGCTTTCTTAACTGTCAGCGGTCAGCTCAATGGTGAGACCTATGCCGCGGCTTTCCGCAACATCTACACCTTCGGTCCCACCTTCCGTGCCGAAAACTCCAACACCACCCGCCACGCTGCGGAGTTCTGGATGATCGAGCCGGAAATGTCCTTCTGTGATCTGGCAGGCGATATGGAAGTGGCGGAAGCCATGACCAAATATGTCATCCGCTATCTGATGGAAAATGCCGCAGATGAGCTGAACTTCTTCAACTCCTTTGTCGACAAAGGCTTGCTGGAGCGTCTGAACCATGTCGTCAACAGTGATTTCGGTCGAGTGACCTATACCGAGGCTGTGGACCTTCTGATGAAGAGCGGTCATAAATTCGAATACGATCCGTACTGGGGCTGCGATCTGCAGACCGAGCATGAGCGCTACCTCACCGAGGAGATCTTCGGACGTCCGGTCTTCGTGACCGACTACCCGAAGGAGATCAAAGCTTTCTACATGCGCCTCAACGATGATGGCAAGACCGTCGCCGCGGCCGACATGCTGGTCCCCGGCGTGGGCGAGCTGATCGGCGGATCTCAGCGTGAAGAGCGTCTGGATGTACTGGAAGCCCGCATGGATGAGCTGGGTCTGAATAAGGAAGACTACTGGTGGTACCTGGATCTGCGCCGCTACGGCACCAATAAGCACGCTGGTTTCGGCTTGGGCTTCGAGCGTCTGATCCTCTACGTCACCGGCATGGGCAACATCCGCGACGTCCTGCCCTATCCGAGGACCGTCAACAATCTGGAATTCTAAGATCCTGATATACAAAAAGAAATACCGGTCTGCTGCCCCTGCAGCAGGCCGGTATTTTCCGTTTTCTACAGATCCTCTTTTGGTCTGAATTCTGCGGTTCGATTGTCATATGTATAGGATGAAAAAACGACGGAGCCTTCATATTGCAGCAGATCCGCAAGCCGCTGTGCATATAACGGATGTGTCACCAGGTGCACTGCTTCTTCCGACGTGACCCAGCGTACATCCTCAGATTCTTCCGAAACCGTTGGTTCTCCGCTTACATATCGACAGATGAATGCAAAATTGATGATCGGCGGCAGTTTCATCCCCTCTAAAGGCCCGTAACCGTCCTTCATCGACAGATTCTGATACACGCCTGTCAGGTGCTCCGGTACGGTGCGAATGCCCGATTCTTCAAAGATCTCTCTTTTGAGTGCTTCTGTGATCGTTTCGCCCTGCTCAACTGTGCCCCCGGGCAGCTCCCAGCCCCGTTTCGAAGACCGTATCAAAAGGATCAGCCCATCTTTTCGAACCAGACCGCAGGCTGAAGCCAAATGATATGGGAGTTGCCGATTCTCAAGCCATCGATCCATCGTTTCTCTCCTGTACACAGAACGGCCTCGCGGCCGTCCTTCTTTTATTTTTCGATATCTCCAAAACCAAACGCATCGCCGCAGTTCGGGCAGAACCGGGGCGGATTGGCAGGATCCTCCGGGACCCATCCGCATTTATCACACTTGTATTTCAGCGTAGGTTCTGGTTTCTTCATGCCGCATTCCGGGCAGAATTTACCGGAATTCCAGGCACCACAGGTCGGACACTTCCATTTCCCGCTGGTCTTCGGTTTGGTCGGTACAAAGGCCGCGGTCTGCACCATATCCGCGTTGGGATTGACGCTGGGGCCGGCAGCAGGCTTGCCTGCCGTCTGGACCACCGGCGGCTTTTCCTCCGGCGGCATGGGCTTTCCAGTGAGCACGGATTCGACCTCCTGACCCATTCTGACGTACTCCCTGTACTCCTCGTTCGTCCTTGGATCGGGCCGATACTTCTCTGCCACCGGCAGATCCGTGGTACGGATGTCCATGGAGTTCAGATCGAAATACATATCGTCAAAATACGGATGATCGACGTTGATCGTGATCTTGAAACTATATTCATACTGATACCGCGGCGGATCGTAGCTGACGCGCTTCCCCTCCGCGTTCGTAAGCTTTTCCTCGTCCTTGGACTCATTGATCTCAAAATCACAGCTGGTGACCTGTGCAAGAGACAGGATATCCGGGTTGCCCTCGGTCAGATCACGTTCGCGGGCGACGGTGAAGGTCTTCGCCCCTTCATCCACCATCAGCTTGACGTTATCGTTGCCCAGCGTTTTCGTCGGGTGGAAAGCTGCCACCTTCGCCTTATTGGCTTCACGGTAATCCAGCTGTCCCAGGATATCGACGACCGTGCTTCTTCTCCGATCACTGAACCAGGGAGAAAGCTTCGCCGCGCAATGCTTGCACATATTGCCATCTTCCAGTTTGCGGTTGCCGAAAAGGCCGATCTCCCCACCGCAGATGCTGCATGTTTTCTTACTGAACAGTGCCATAGTTCCCCTCCTTCTCACTGCCTATGATCTTGGCCCTATTATACTGAAATCAAAGGTGCATTGCAAGGCTTTAGTTTCCGTCCGCATACAACGCCCGGACCTGATCCAGGTGCTCCACGAAGGCTTCCCGCACCCGATCCGGCTTCTCGATCTTGAGACCCGGGCCGATCCCGGCCAGCCATCCAAAGAACTGCGGACTGACCGACACCAGCACGTGCGCCACAAAGCGTTCTTTATTATCCAGATCCGGCCGCAGCATGATATCCGTGCCGAACCGATCGATGACCACGCCCACCAGATGTTTGTCGCCCGACAGCGTCAGGTTCACGTCTTCGCCGCCGAACATGCCGAACGTTTTCTTCGCATAGGCCGCCAGATCGAAATGGTCGAACTGCTCCCGGCCGTTGCGGTCTTTATGGGACAGCTTCATGTCCTGCATCTTGTCCACGCGGTAATGCTTGATCTTCTGATCTTTTTCATCGAAACCGACAAGATAGTAATTCTCATCATCCCATGTCAGGCTCCAGGGCGATACATCATACATCGCGCCGTTGTGCCGGGGCACCAGTTCCTTCTGTACGGTCCACTCACAGTAATGAAAACTGATGCGGCTGTTCTCCTGCATGGCGCTGTGGATCACGTCCACGTTGTCATAGATGGCAGCATTGCCGGTCTTGGCACGGTTGTAGATGAAGACTTGCCGCCTGAGCGTTCTAGCCTGATCCTTGGTAGTCAGTTTTTCCAGTTTACGGATGAGTTCGTCCGAACGCTCGCTGGTAACGAACTTGGACGCCTGCACCGCGTCGACCAGAAGCTTCAGTTCAGGCAGTGAAAAATCCCGCTCCTGGATGTAGTATCCGGGATTGCTGCCTTTGATCTGCTCGATCGGGATGAACATGTCCCTGAGCATATCGATATTCGCGTAGATGGTCTTGCGGTTGCATTCCAGCCGATCCGCCAATTGCTGCGCGTTCAAAGTGTGGTTTTGATCCGTCTCCTCCTGCAGTATTTTCAGAAGTTGCAGGATGATGGTCTTTTTATCTGCCATGGAAATCCCTCCTGGGTCGATACGTGATGATTTTTTGTTCAGTATAGCACGTTTTGGTGACCAAAAAAAGTATCTTCTGCAAGAAAAAAGCTCCCGTACCATGGCGGGAGCTTATATTTTTGGTCTTTCTCAGTGGATGTCGTAGACGCTCATCACGCTTAAGGTTTCCGGCTTGCCGGCCAGGACCGTCAGCACACGGCTGCCAGGCTGCAGGTCGAAATAGTTGTCGGAAAGCTTCAGTTCGCCGGCTTCGTCCAGGATCTGGATGTTCTTGGCAAACTTCTGCGCAGTGACGCGGATGTGCGTATCGTCCAGGACTTCCAGGGAGATCTGGGGATCCTCAAAGTGGAAGTATTTCGGCTGGATATACAGGGTGGTGCCTTCGGAGACGACCGCCCCTTCCTCATCCAGCATCTGGTAAGAGACGTACTGGCTGAACCGGTCGATGTCGATCATGACCTCGTCCAGATGGATGGCGGACAGCGCCGGTACGGCGACGTCCTTGACTTCTTCCTCACGCACGGCCTTGCCGGATGCTTCGCGGATCTGCCAGCGGACAGTCAGCGTCCGATCCTGCATGGACTCATTGCAGAGCGTCAGTTTGACCGAATTCTTGATCTCATATGGTTCCGCGTTGATGTTCTCATCCTGCGTCATGACGCTGGCTTCTTCATTGACCAGCAGCAGAGGCGCGAAGAAGTGGCGGGCTTCATAATACACAGCCTTCCAGCGGCCGTAGTAGTCGATCATAGCCCAGCTGGCCACCGGCCAGATATCATTGAGCTGCCAGATGATGGTGCCCATGGACTCCGGACGGCAGGCACGGAAATGCTCGACACCATAGCGCATGGATTCAGCCTGCAGCATCTGCGAAGTGTAGATCTGCTTTTCAAAGGTGGACGGCAGCTGGTACGTCTGCTGCATGTAGCGCATGATGATACCGTTGGCATTGTTGTTGCGCTGGTGCTTCTCCATGACGTAGGAGAACAGGTTGCGGTCCTCCGGCAGAGTGAAAGCTTCGATGGTCTTCATGGTCGGGAAGGCCTGGAATCCGAACTCGGACAGATAACGGAAGCGGAATTTACGATACTCTGTAAAGGGTTTGCCACCGTGCCAGACGTCCCAGTAATGGACGTCGCCGCGGTGTTCATCGTTCGGGTTGTCAAAACCGCCGCCGGAGGTCGGACTGGACGGAATGTACGGAGTCTGCGGATCGTATTTCATCACCATGCGTGGAATGATGTACTCGTACATGGCGAAATAATCCGGCACCTGAGAAGCTTTGCGGATGTACCCGCGGGGATCCTTATGATCCGGGTCGTAACGCATGGACATGGCGAAGAACTGCTCCATCTCATTGTTGCCGGACCAAAGCCCTAAGCTCGGATGACTGCGCATGCGCAGGATGTTCTGGCGGAACTCCTCGCGGATGTTCGCGTCGAATTCCGGCGTCAGATCGTAGGAAGCGCAGGCGAAGCAGAAGTCCTGCCAGACCATGTGGCCGTACTCATCACAGGCGTCCAGGAAATCCTCGCTGGCGTACATGCCGCCGCCCCAGACACGGACCGCGTTGAAGTTGGCGTCTTTGCAGTCTTTCAGCAGTTTGAAGGTCCGTTCACGGGTGATGAACGGCTTGATATTGTCTTCCGGGATATAATCCGCACCCATCGCGAAGACACTGACACCGTTGACGGTATGACAGAAGCTTTCACCCCACTGATCCTTGACACGGGTCAGTTCCATGGTGCGCAGACCGATGCGCCGTTTCCAGCAGTCCAGCTCCACGCCGCCGCGGGACAGGACCGCCTGGACCTGATACAGTGGCTGTGTGCCATAACCATTGGGCCACCACAGCTGCGGATCCGGGACTTCGAAGGTGGTATCCGTGGTCGTGACCAGCACGCTGCCTTCCGGATCAGTTACAGTATATGTTACGGTATGATCATAATCCGCCTTGCGGTCGAACACGATGATATCCGGTTCAAACTGCAGGGTCACTTTGCCGTCCTCATGCAGCTGACGGACGTAGACGGACTCGATGCGGCCATAGTCCATGCCCAACAGTTCCACGTCTTTGAAGATGCCGGCGTCTGGGATACGTGCGCCCCAGTCCCAGCCGAAATCGCAATGGGCCTTTCGAAGGTAGGAAGCGCCCTGCATGCCGTCCGTGCTCATGGTGATCGCCGGGTCTTCCTTGAATGCCTCGCGGATGAAGTTGACACTGGAAAGCAAGGTGACGGTCAGGGTGTTCTCACCCGCCGCGAGCACTTCTTGCACGTCGAACTCCCAAACACGATGCTCATTGTCCGCATGGCCGATGCGTACACCGTTCAGGTCTACATCAGCCAGGGTATCCAGACCGTTGAATCGAAGGACGATCTTCTCCTTGTTCAAGACCTCCGCCTTCGGTGTGAAAGTGGTCTCATAGATATAATCGTGCTCCATCAGCTCCAGCGCTTTGAGCTCGTTGTCGCGCCAGTAGGGGTTCTCCATCTTGCCGGCGGCCAGATAATCCGCATATACGGTACCCGGGACTTTTGCAGGACTCCACTCCGCTTCATTTGCTTCTTTCATGCGCCAGTTTTCATGCAGTTTCATTGTGATCATTGACGTTGCTCCTTGGAAATTGATGGTTTCAGTATACCAAAATCAGTCGTGCTTTGCAATATGACCGGAAAATATGCCCTTCAGCAGATCCTTGGAAGTCCCTTCCTTATCGTTGGACAGTTTCGGCACGAACAGCAGTACGAAGCTCAGACGCAGGATGACTTCCAGCACGAAAAGTGCCTTATACCGGTCGAACCAACCGACGAACCAACCGTGTGTCTCGCAGAATTCCAGGATCGTACCTCCGGTCAGCGACCCCAGCGTTCCTCCGATCAGAGCCGTTACGCAGGAAAACACTGCGATGTACGTGGGCCTTAAGTCGTCCGGAGAACTGGAAAGCTGCATGCTGTTGGCCGCCAGATTGGCTCCGCACCAGAACACCGCTCCGAAAAAGTTGTGCAGCAGTGTAGGCCAGATACTGCCCGGCGTCTGCAGCACATAGAAGGCTGGTGTCAGCGAAGCCACGACGCACGTCACGAGCATGACACTTTTGCAGCCATACTTGTCCATGGCTTTGCCCCAACGGCTGATGCACAGGATCGTCGCGACCGATGCCGCGATGGTCGCGAACAGCATGATCTGCGTTGCGGAAAGGCCCATCACATTCATGGCATAAGGCGTCATATACACGCCGCCCATGTTGGCCGTGAAGCACCAGGCCGTCCACATGATCAGGAAATGAACGAAAGGCCGGTCGTGGAACATCTCCGTCATGACCTTTTTGATGTGCAGTTTCTGCGGCGGTGCGGAATAGACTTCTTTGCAGAAGCCAAAGCTGATCATGTCCAGCATTCCGAAAAGTCCGCCGATCAGAAACACCACCAGATATCGTGTCTCCGGCGGTAATGTATCCAACAGTCGGGCGATCACGAGACCCATGCCGACACTGACGAAAGAAATGACTGTGTCGCGGATGGAAAGCCAGCGGCCGCGGATCGTGATCGGCGTCAGATCAGAAAACCAAGGGAACCAGCAGACGTTGATCGCCGCTCCCAGGAACGAGGAAGCGCCTAACAAGAAGATCAGCGAATATAGTCTGAGCCAGGAGGGACTGGAGGGGATGATCAGCGGGATCATCCCGAATAGCAGCCAGATCGCCCGGCTGATCAGGCCGAAGGTCAGCAGGTATTTCTTTCGCTTATGCGTCTTGTTGACAAGCATGGAGAACGGGATCTGCAGCAGCGCGGAGGCCTGCATCAACGCCGCCATGATACCGAAGGCCAGATCGCCGGCACCAAGCGAACTGGCAAGGCCGACCATGGCCGTGCTGCCGCTCGTGCACACGATCCCGCAGATCGTTCCGCAAAGATTCCCCAGGAATATGAAATTCAGGCTGCGCTGGAAATCCGGTGCCAGCCCTGCTTCATCATACAAATTGGTAAAAGGACTTCTCAAACGCAAGTGTACAGCGTTTTTGTTCATGCAGCATGAACCTCCTCTTTGTATTATCATATCTTTTAAAACCGCGGGAGATTATATGCGCTTCATTAGGTGTTGTCCATTGATTATCCTGCCTGATACTGCACTTTTCCAAACAAAAGGCCCTGAGATCGAGCACTAACGAAAAGAAGGTCTGCTGACTCTGTCAGTTGACCTTCTTTCTATTGCTTCTTTTACATCATTCTCGGATCAGGTCCTTGATCACTTCACCGGCGATGATCAGCCCGGCAGCGGAGGGCACGAAAGAGACCGACCCAGGCAGCGCTCTGCGGCTGCCTTCTTTGATGATCTCCTGCGGCATCAAAGGCTCTTCTTCGGAATACACGACCTTCAGATGCTCGATGCCCCGCTTGCGGCATTCCTTGCGCATGATGCGGGCCAGCGGGCAGATGCTGGTCTCATAGATATCTGCGACTCGGAACGCAGTAGGATCCAGTTTGTTGCCGGTGCCCATCGAGGCAATGATCGGTGTGCCGGCTGCCTGTGCCTGCTCCGCCAGCAGCAACTTGGCGGTCACGGTATCGATGGCGTCCACGATATAATCATACTGCGCGAAATCGAACTGACCCGCCGTATCAGGCAGATATAAAGTCTTGAACGCCTGTACCTGGCACTCTGGTGCGATGCTGCGCACTCTTGCCGCAGCCACGTCCGCCTTGGCCTTGCCGATGGTCTCCACTGTCGCCAGGATCTGGCGGTTCAGATTGCTTTCACTGATCGTATCATGGTCGATCAGATCCAGCGCACCGATCCCGCAGCGCGCCAGGGCTTCGACCACATAGCCGCCGACGCCGCCAAGGCCGAACACTGCGACATGTGCTTTGCCGAGGCGTTCCACAGCTTCTGGTCCCAGCAGCAGTTCCGTACGGGAAAACCTGTCTTCCATCAGGCGATGCCGGTGACCTTGTAATCCTGGTCTTCTACGGCCTTTTTCAGCACGTCGTCGGCGACATCCTTGCTCAGGGTCACGACGGCAGTACCCGCTTCGTGGCTGGCAACAGCGCTCTCCACGCCTTCGATCGCTTCCAAAGCCTTCTTGACACGGGCTTCACAATGTACACACATCATACCTTCGACTTGCAGTGTTTTTTCCATAACAGGTTCCTCCTTTTTCTCAAGCGTGATGACTGCTTGTTTCTTGAGTGGTTTATCATGAGACGCGTCGTGGATCTTCACCAGATTCAGACGCAGCGCATTCATACAGACACAGAAACTGGACAGGCTCATGGCCGCCGCTCCGTACATAGGTTGCATGGCGAAACCGAACAGGCCGATCGCCATGGGGATGCAGATGGCGTTATAGATGAATGCCCAGAACAGGTTCTCGTGGATGTTGCGGATCGTAGCCCGGCTCATACGGACCGCGGCGCTCACGTCTTTAAGCCCGCTCTTCATCAGCACCACATCTGCCGCGTCTATGGCAACATCCGCTCCTGCTCCGATCGCGATGCCGATATCCGCCCGGGTCAGCGCCGGCGCATCATTGATACCATCGCCTACCATGGCGACTTTGCCGCTTTCTTTCAGTTCGCGGATCACGGCTTCTTTACCATCCGGCAGGACTCCGGCCACGACTTCGTCTACGCCGGCTTCCCGGCCGATGGCCTGCGCCGTGCGTTCGTTGTCCCCCGTCAGCATGACCACGCGGATACCCATGTGCTTCAGTTCATGGATCGCTTCAGCAGAATCCTCTTTGATGGGATCTGCTACGGCGATGATGCCCAGCAGTTTTTCATCTTCAGCGAACAGCAAGGGCGTCTTACCATCCGCGGCCAGCGCTTCCGCCTGGGCCTTCATCTGTCCGGCTTTTTTATTGACCGTGGACATGTACCGGTAGCTTCCACCGACCAGTGTACGCCCGTTCAGATCGGCTGTCAACCCGTTGCCGGGAAGGGCTTTGAACCCCGTCACCTGGGCAATGCTGGTGCCCGCCGCCTTGGCAAGTACGGCTTTGGCCAGAGGATGTTCACTTCCGGTCTCCAACGCGGCAGCTTTGGCCAACAGTTCTTCCTTTGTGATGCCTTCCGCCGGGCAAAGATCCGTGACCACAGGTTCTCCCTTCGTAATGGTCCCGGTCTTATCCAACGCTACGATCTGCACCCGACCGGCCGCCTCCAGCGACGCCGCCGTTTTATATAGGATGCCGTTGCGGGCACCCATACCATTGCCCACCATGATGGCCACCGGCGTTGCCAGACCCAGCGCGCAAGGGCAGCTGATGACCAGCACGGAGATAGCCCTGGCGATTGCGAACCCGAAGGACCTGCCCGCGATCAGCCAGCCGATCAGCGCAATGAGCGCGATCCCCATGACCACCGGTACGAAGATGGCCGAGACCTTGTCTGCGATGCGGGCCAGCGGCGCTTTGGTGGCCGCCGCGTCCGAGACCATCCTGATGATCTGTGACAGCGTAGTATCCTCACCGACACGGGTCGCACGGCAGCGGATCAGACCGGACTGGTTCAATGTCGCGGCGGATACACGGTCCCCTTCGGCCTTGTCCACCGGCAGGCTTTCACCTGTCAGCGCCGCTTCATTGATCGCGGTACTGCCCTCTTCCACGATCCCGTCCACCGGGATGTTCTCACCCGGCCGCACCACGAAGATATCTCCGGTACGGACTTCGTCGATCGGCACTTCACGTTCAGCACCGTCTTTCCACAGTATCGCTGTTTTCGGAGCCAGTTTCATAAGGCTTTTCAAAGCATCGGTGGTCCGCCCCTTGGACATGGCTTCCAGCATCTTGCCAACGGTGATCAACGTGGGGATCATGGCGGCGGATTCAAAGTACAAGTCCATGGAATACTTCATGACGGTCGCATGATCGCCCTCGCCCATGGCCAGGATCATGATAAAAAGTTCGACCAGAGAATATCCGAAAGAAGCTGTGGATCCCAGCGCCACCAGCGTGTCCATGTTCGGTGCCCGATGCCACAACGCTTTGAAACCACTGGTAAAGAACCGGCCGTTGATCATCATGATGATGATCGCGAGCAGCATCTCGAAAACCCCGAGGAACACATGGTTCTCAAAGGCCTTCGGTGCCGGCCAGCCCCACATCATATGGCCCATGGAGAAATACATGAGCACCAGCAGCACAACAACAGAAGCGATCAGCCGCTTCCTTAGTTTTGGTGTCTCCGTATCTTTCAAAGCCTCTTCTTCCATCTGCATTTTCGCACTCACAGATGCGGATGCCCCTTTTGGAGAAGCTCCGTATCCGGCTTCTTCCACCGCCCGGATGATCTCTCCCGCGGTCGCTGTTCCCTCCACCCCCATGGAGTTGGTCAGCAGACTGACTGAGCAGGACGTGACGCCAGGCACTTTGGAGACAGCCTTTTCCACACGGGCACTGCAAGCAGCGCAGCTCATGCCCGTAACATTATATTATTCCATAAGACCCTTCTCCTTTAGCGCATCATCTTTTTCAACACATCGACCAGTTCGTCGATCGTCTCATCCTTGCCTTCCCGAATGTCATCTGCGACGCAGCTCTTGATATGTGCCGCCAGCAGTTGCTTGCTGAAACTGTTCAGCGCGCTGGTGACAGCTGAGACCTGGATCAGAATATCCGGACAGTAGGCGTCCTGCTCAAGCATGTTCTGGACACCCCGTACCTGACCCTCGATCCGCTTCAGGCGGTTCAGCAGATCCTTCTGCTCTTGCTCGCTGCGCTTCTTGGTCCTTTTTGCGCAGGCGGGACAATCATTATTGCACATCTATGTATACCCCCTCCAGGTATTTTTCAAGGCAATTATATACCCCGTTGGGGTATTTGTCAAGCTGCATTTCAAAGTGCAAAGCACTTTCATAGAAAAACCGCGGTACGTTCCTACCGCGGTTTTTACACTTTATCTTGGCACCATGATCTGAAGCGCTTGTTTCTCCACATGGATCTCTGCCTGGGAGAGGGAGCCGCCGAACTCGCCATCCAGCGTCCAGTTGACCGGCTCTGTTGAAACGAACTTGGCCCTTCTGATCTGCTTGAAAGTGATGTACGGGCTGTTGATGTTGCCGGCCAGAAGGCTGGCTGCGATCTGCTCGACTTCGATGATATTGTTGGGCTTGCGGATGAGCAGGAGTTCCAGCATACCATCACTCAGTTCACTGCGCATCTGCCCTTTCAGAGCGATACCACCGATCGATACGGTGCTGTACACAGCTCCGAACAGATAATCACCCTCTTCTGAGCCTTCATTGGTCGAGACCCACATATGGCAGCTATAATTGATATTCTCGCCCAGCCGGCTGAGGCCATTGAGCACATAGGCGGCATGGCCCAGCATGTTCTTATACTTCTGATCAGTCGCATAACTGACGGCCACAAATGCCCCGAACGCGGCGACATAGCTGAAATGCCGATCGTTGAACGCACCAATATCGTACGACATCGGTGTACCGTCGGTCAATGTCTCGATCAACTTATGCGGCGGCCCGACGATACTTAAGCCTTTGGCGAAATCATTGGTCGAACCTGCAGGGATATATCCCAGCAGCGGGCGTTTTTCCCAACGCATCAGACCGTCCACGACATGGTTCAGTGTGCCGTCCCCTCCGACGCAGACCACCATATCGTACAGGCCTTCTTTACCTTCCAGCAGCGCTTCCGCTGTCAATCCGGAACCTGGAACGATGGGATAAACAGTCGTCTCGTAACCATTTAAAGACAGTTTTTCAATGATATGGTATGTGCTGTGGCTCATCTTGCCGGTACCGGCAGACCCATTGATCAATAATAATGCTTTCATTCTACTCATCTCCCCGTGGATGGATCAGCCCTTGGCAGCTTCGATGTATTCGATCTGCTGCAGGTCGTCCCCGTAGAAATTGAAATAATACTCACCGTCGCCGTGTGGCGTCAGGATCTCGAGAGCGTAGCGCGCCGAATCCTCGATGCGCGGTACGGACGTCATCATAACGGTCGCAAGATCACTGTCCTTGATCTCATAGAGCATCTCGTCATGTACCTGCATGGCGGTCTCGCCATCTTCGGAGAACTCTGTCTTCAAAGTCCACAGACGGATGGTGGAATGCTCGTAACGTGGAATGATCATGACACGGTCCTGCGTCGTCAATTCGAATTCATCAGAAACACGGGTCGCATACAGGAACGCCTCGTCCGGATCGTTGATGAGGATCAGCAGCGTGCCTTCCGGTGCATCCTTGCCGACCAGCTTATATACGTCATTGACAGGTTCGGTCTCATCTTCCGCAGTATCTTGCTGCGGAGCAGTTTCTTCCTCCTGTTCTTCGTCCTCTTCCT
>JAFVHC010000237.1 GCA_017474705.1 Bacillota bacterium | reverse complement strand
TGGCGGAAGGTTTCAGGCCGCCGATGCGGCATTTGATGTCCAGGAATTTCTCTGCGCCAAGATCGGCACCGAAGCCAGCTTCCGTGACAACGACGTCCGCTGTTTTCAGCGCGTAACGCGTCGCACGCAGACTGTTGCAGCCATGAGCGATGTTGGCGAACGGACCGCCATGGATGATGGCCGGCGTGTTTTCCAGCGTCTGTACCAGATTCGGGTGGATGGCATCCTTGAGCAGTGTCGCCATGGCACCCTGGGCTTTCAGATCTGCCGCGGTGACAGGCTGCCCTGCATAATTGTAGCCGATGATGATGCGGCCGATACGCTCTTTCAGGTCCTTCAGGTCACGGGAAAGACAGAGGATGGCCATGATCTCAGAGGCAACGGTGATCATGTATCCATCTTCACGCGGTACGCCTTGCAGCTTGCCGCCTAAGCCCACTACGATGTGGCGCAGTGCGCGGTCGTTCAGGTCTACGACACGTTTCCAGGTGATCTGACGCGGATCGATGCCCAGCGCATTGCCCTGCTGCATATGATTGTCGATCATTGCGGACAGCAGATTGTGTGCCGTGCTGATGGCATGGATGTCGCCCGTGAAATGCAGGTTGATGTCTTCCATGGGCACGACCTGGCTGTACCCGCCGCCGGCGGCCCCGCCCTTCACACCCATGCAGGGTCCCAGAGAAGGCTCACGCAGAGCGATGACGGACTTGATGCCGAGTCGTCCCAGAGCCTGACCGAGTCCAACGGTGATGGTCGTCTTGCCTTCACCCGCAGGCGTAGGATTGATGGCTGTGACCAGGACCAGTTTGCCATCCGGATTGTCTTTGATCTTCTCCCAATAGGAAGGTGCGATCTTTGCTTTATACTTTCCATAGGCTTCCAGGTCGTCGGCCTCGATGCCCAGTTTCTCCGCCACCTGTGTGATAGGCAGGACTTTCGCTTCTCTTGCGATCTCGATATCACTTTTGTAGCTCATGGTATGGGATCCTCCTGATTTGATTAATATTCTTCATCCTGAGCATTGAGCTCTTCGGATGTCATCAACACTTTACGCGGTTTGCTGCCCTCATCCGGGCCGACGATCCCGCGCTCCTCCAGTGCGTCCATAAGGCGGGCCGCACGGTTGAAACCGATGCGGAACACGCGCTGCAGCATACTGATGGAGGCCTTCTGTTTGTCCACCACATACTGGATCGCCTGTTCCAGAAATTCATCCAGGTCGTCGTCCTCGGCTCCGCCGGAAGAGGTGGAAGAACCTCCGGTGCGGAGTGTATCCTCAAGATCCGGATCCGTAAGGACGGACGTCTGTTTAACGGCTGCTACGACGTTCTCGACCTCATGATCGGAAACGAAAGCGCCTTGGATACGCAGCGGTTTGGAAGCGCCGATCGGCGCGAACAGCATATCGCCCCGTCCCAACAGTTTTTCGGCTCCGACCATATCCAGGATGGTACGTGAATCGATGCCGGAAGAAACCGCAAATGCAAGACGTGACGGGATATTGGCCTTGATCAGGCCGGTGATGACGTCTACCGACGGACGCTGTGTCGCGATGACCAGATGGATGCCGGCGGCACGGGCCATCTGCGCCAGACGGCAGATGTAATCTTCGACTTCTTTGGACGCGACCATCATGAGGTCGGCCAACTCGTCGACCACGATGATGATGCGCTTCATACGCGGCTGCCCGCAGTCCGGATTGGCTTCCACCCACTCATTGAAGCCTTTGATATCACGGACCTGCGCATCGGAGAACCGTTTATAGCGTTTGGTCATCTCCTGCACCGCCCAGTTCAGGGACAGCGCCGCTTTCTTAGGATCGGTCACCACCGGGGTCAAAAGATGAGGGACACCGTTGTAGACCGATAACTCCACGACCTTCGGATCGATCAGGATCAGACCGACATCATCCGGTTTCGCTTTATAAATGATGCTCATCAGCAGGCAGTTGATGCAGACGCTCTTACCGGAACCGGTGGCACCGGCGATGAGCAGATGCGGCATGCGCGCGATATCCGTGACCTGCACGTTACCGTCGATATCCTTGCCGAGCGCGAACGCCAGCGGTGAGGACAGGCTGCGGAACCGGTCGGAATCGATGACCTCGCGCAGATAGACAGACGTGGTCTCCCGGTTCGGCACTTCGATGCCCAGTGCTTTTTTACCCGGGATCGGACCTTCGATGCGGATGCCGGATGTGGCGAGATTCAATGCGATATCGTCGGCCAGATTCATGATGCGGCTGACACGAACACCTTCGCTGGGCTGCAGCTCGTAGCGGGTGACCGCAGGACCTTTATTGACCTGCAGTACCTTGGCTTCCACACCAAAGCTGGCCAAAGATTGTTCCAGTGTACGCGCGTTGCGCAGCAGATCATCGTAGGATTCACCGCCCTCACTGTCACCCGGAGGTGAAAGCAGATCGATCGGCGGGAAGACGTATTCATGGACGACAGCAGTCGGCGCGGTATCCGCATCCCCGTCCAGGTCCAGCGGTTCCTCTGACTCTTCAGGTTCCTGATCCAGCGACTGCTGTTCGCCGTAATCCACCTTCTGGCGTCTTTCACCGCGGCTGGCACCGGACCCGGATGTCTTTACAGGTTTCTGCACCGGATCGGCTGCGGTGAACGGATCGTCGAAATCCACATCCGGAAGATATTCGTCCACTTTAGCTTCCTGTGCTTTCGGCATATTGATCCGGATCTCTTCGTCGGAAGAAGGTTTGTAAGCCACAGGTGCTTCCTCGATGGGCGGCTCCGGTTTTGCTTCCGGACGCACCGCTTCTTTTTCCGCAGCAGATCTGCGTCGGCGCGGCCGCTTCTCTTCCGGCTCCTCTTCCTCCTCGATACCGTTTTTCAATTGATACCGGCGTTTTTTATTGAGATAGTAATCATCATCATCGTCGAACAACGCAAAATCAAGACCGCCTTTACCGACGGGTGCACTTCCTGTTTTTCCGGATGCCGGACGGGCTCCGTGCACGACCGGGCCGGATGACTGTTCGGAAGGTATATCCTCCTCAGCCGGCTGCATTTCCCGCAACTCCCGGGAAACGCGTGCTTTTGCGATCTCTTCCTCGCGGCGCTTCTCCTCCAGAGCCGCCCGGCGTTCCTCGCGGGTCCGGACATGGGCTTCATGCATGGTGCGCACTTCCTGGGCAGAAGCCTGTGCCACGTGTCCGATATCCCTCGTCAGCGACCGTTCCGTAACGATGACGATGGTGATCAGCAGGATGAGCAGTACCACCACCATGGCCCCGATACGGCCGATGAGGCGCACCAGGAAACCAGCGACCAAACCACCCAGCAGACCGCCGTTGGCCGCAGTGGCATTTTCATAGTATGCCTTCAGCTCTTTGACCGACAGATCCCCATTGATGAGGTACAGCAAGACGCTCAGGCCCAGGATGACACCTAAAACGGCCCATGCTTTTGCTGCGTGCCCTTCCAGTTTATGCGCCATATGAAGGATCACCACGATGAGCGCGAACAGACACAGCAGATAGGCTGAGAAACCGAACAGACCGATGCCGCCCTTGTAGATGGTGCGGCCTATAATGCCCATACGGTTGTGCAGGATCATACAAAGGTTCAGGATGACCAGCAGGATCAGGATACTGATGCTGCGGATCTCGGATACCACTGGATCAGACAGAGAACTTTTCTTAGGCGCAGGCGCTTTTGTCGTTCGTGTTTTCCCCGTTGTTTTCTTTTTAGCAGACGTCGACTTTTTTGCAGCCATTTTTTCCTCCAATTACATAAACAAGCCGGTGATCACAGCGACGATGCCGATGATCGCGCAGTAATAACCGAAATAATACAACTTATTCTTTTTCAAGAGTTTGAGCATCCACCGGATGCAGACGTACCCCACCGCCGCTGAAAAGATCAGCGCAATAAAGTACGCAAGGCCGTTCATGGCGATATCCTGTCCGGACAGGTCCTTCAATGACAGCAGCATGGCTCCTGCGATGGCGGGCAGTGAAATGAGAAAAGAAAACCGAACGGCGAATTCCTTCTTCAGACCGGAACACAGGCCGGAAACGATGGTAGAACCGGACCGGGAGATACCAGGTGTAACCGCAAGCCCTTGTACAAATCCGATGAAAAGCGCATCGGAATACTTGATGCCCTTGAGCTGTTTGCGTCCTTCCGGGATACGGGCGGATAAAATAAGGATCGCAGCTGTAATGAGCAGCGCAAGGCCGACCGCCAGTACAGACCCCATGAAGACATCGGCCAGCGTCTTTTCGATGATAAGACCAAGAATGGCCGTGGGCGCTGAAGCCACGAGTACCAGCAGCAGCATTTTGCGCTCCGGGTACATTTCGATGGCCTTCTTATCTTTGAAATAACGGAACAGATCCCTGATAAGAATGAAGAACTCCTTGATGAGGCTCCAGACGTCCTTCCAATAAACGCAGCAGACCGCAATGAGGGTGCCGATGTGCAGCAGGACTTCAAAGAAGGCGGAATTCGCGCCAAGATCGGCCCGCAGCAGGAATTTTGCCAGTACCAGATGACCGGAACTGGAGATGGGTAAAAATTCGGTAAGACCCTGTACGATGCCCATGATGATGGCATGCAGGATGGATATTTTTTCCATGGAATATGCTCCCTTGATAAAAGCCGATATTTTTTTATGATTATACCACAATATTCCGTTTTTGTAAATATGAAAGTGTGCAAACAAGAACATATATTCGCATATTTTGTCTCGTTCCCGCGGTGGTTCGTATTACTACGACGGTATCTTTCTCAATGTGGACCCAGATGAAACAAACTGTAAGGATCCGGTCCGTGCAGATCAACAAAAAAACAGCCATCCTGCATAGATGGCTGTTCCATTATTTATCCATTTGTCGACCCGAAACCGCCGATCCGGACCTGGTCCTTCGGCGCATCATCATCGGTGATATAGTATTTCTGGAAGATCCCCTGCGCGAACGCATCTCCTGCTTCCAGACGCAGGACCTTCTGTCCTCCATTGTAGATCCCGACCATGAGATGGCCTTGATTGGCCGCTCCCGCGTAATCCGCATCGATCACGGCTGTGGAATTGACCAGCCGGATGCCATACTTGAACCCCAGACTGGACCGGATGTACAGACCGAGCCACATATCCGGCTCCATGACGGCTCTGAGGCCGGTGGGCACCACAAGAGACTGCCCCGGCCACAGCGCGAATCCGAACGGAGTACGGATGTCATATCCGGCAGAATACCGGGTACTGCGCTTTGGCATGCTGATGGATGCATATTCCTGTAACAGAGAGGGACCGTCCGGCACAGACGAGCTGCGCTTACGAC
Organism: Bacillota bacterium; assembly: GCA_017474705.1. Lineage (GTDB taxonomy): Bacteria > Bacillota > Clostridia > Lachnospirales > Bianqueaceae > RUG159. Next base: position 2,675 of record JAFVHC010000237.1, on the reverse strand, counting down.
GGTCCTCTACATACTGCTCTGCAGTAACTTTTTCAAAACGGATCATGCGCGGTCATTCTTGTCGAAACGGCGGCGCGGCTTGTCGGAGTTCTCTTTACGCTCCTCACTGCGTCGGTCGTTGCGATAGTTATTGCTGCGCTCACGGCGCGGACGGTCGTTGTTACGCGGTCTGCGCTCGCCTTCGCCCTCTTCTGCGCCTTCCTTAGGAGGCAGCAGGACCTTATGGGAGACCTTGACCTTGGACTTGCCGCTCTGCTTATCGACTTCGATACCGATGACCTTGACCATGATCTCGTCGTCGATCTTCAGCACGTCTTCCGCCTTTTCGACGTATTCGTTGCTGATCTGGGAATTATGCAGCAGGGCATCCTTACCCGGGCACAGTTCTACGAACGCGCCGAAATCAGCCAGACGCACGACCTTGGCATTGTAGATCTCATCCATCTGGATCTCTTTAGCGATGCTCTCGATGATGGAGATCGCCTTAAGGGCCATCGCCTCATCGTTGCCCAGGACATAAACGGAACCATCGTCCTCGATATCGATCTTGACGCCGGTCTCGTCGATGATCTTGTTGATCATCTTGCCCTTCGGACCTACGACTTCACCGATCTTGTCGACCGGGATCTTGGTCTGGTAGATGTTCGGAGCATATTCGGAGACGGATGCACGCGGCTCGGAGATGCAAGGCAGCATGATCTCATCCAGGATGTACTCGCGGGCTTCACGGGTACGGGCGATCGCACCTTCGATGATGGCACGAGTCAGGCCGTGGACTTTGATATCCATCTGGATCGCGGTGATACCCTTCTTTGTACCGGCGACTTTGAAGTCCATATCGCCGAAGAAGTCCTCAAGGCCCTGGATATCGGTCAGCAGGATGAAATCATCATCCGTCTCACCGGTGACAAGACCGCAGGAGATACCGGCGACCGGAGCCTTGATCGGAACACCGGCGGCCATCAGAGCCAGAGTGCTGGCGCAGATGGAACCCTGAGAGGTGGAACCGTTGGAGCTCAGGACTTCGGAGACCAGACGCATCGCGTACGGGAACTCTTCTTCACTGGGCAGGACAGGTACCAGAGCACGCTCTGCCAGAGCGCCATGCCCGATCTCACGACGGCCGGGGCCGCGGGAACTGCGGGTCTCTCCGACGGAGAAGGACGGGAAATTATAGTGATGGATATAACGTTTGGACACTTCCAGATCGTCCAGGCCGTCCAGACGCTGCTGATCGGACAGAGCGCCAAGAGTGGCGACCGTAAGGACCTGGGTCTGACCGCGCTTGAACATACCGGAACCATGGGTACGCGGCAGCAGATCGATCTCGGCGGACAGCGGACGGATCTCGGTGAAGGAACGGCCGTCAGGACGCTTTCCGTCTTCTTTGATCATCTTGCGGACGGTCTTCTTCTGATACTGATAGATGGCTTCGTCCACGAAAGGCAGGAACTTCTCCTGCTCTTCTTCCGGCATTTCTGCGATGGCAGCTTCGAAATCAGCAGTGACCAGTGCGATATTCGCGTCACGGACCTGCTTCTCATCAGCAAATACCGCTTCTTCCATACGTGCCGGAGGAACGACTTCCTTCAGTTTGTCAAATACATATTCAGGCACCACATGCTCTTCATAGGCATGCTTCTCGCGGCCGACCTCGGCGACGATGCCCTTGATCCACTCGACGATCTTCTGGTTCTGCTCATGGGCAAGGAAGATCGCTTCGATCATTTTCTCTTCCGGGACTTCATTCGCGCCGGCTTCGATCATGACGACCTTTTCAGCGGTGGAGGCAACGGTCAGGTTCAGATCGCTGACTTCGCGCTGTGCAGAAGTGGGGTTGATGACCAACTCGCCATCGACCAGACCGACGGAAACAGCAGCGATCGGACCGTCGAAGGGGATGTCGGAGATGGAAACAGCGACGGAGGATCCGACCATGGCCAGGATCTCAGGAGAGCAGTCCTGATCGACACACAGGACGGTGTTGACCAGCGCTACATCGTTGCGATAATCTTTCGGGAACAGCGGGCGCATCGGACGATCGATGCAGCGGGCTGTGAGGATGGCATTTTCCGTAGGACGGCCTTCACGCTTGATGAAGCTCCCAGGGATCTTGCCGACGGAATACAGTCTCTCTTCGTAATCAACTGCCAGAGGGAAGAAATCGATACCATCTCTGGGCTTTTCGGACGCGGTGGCGGTGGACAGGACGACCGTATCTCCATAGGACATCCATGCGGCGCCATTGGCCTGCTCTGCGACTTTGCCGATCTCGGCGCGCAGCTTGCGGCCCGCGACTTCCATTTCAAATACTTTTACCATTTTTTACCTTTTCTCCTTAACAACAAACTACCAACACAAGCGCGCAGCGGCCATCCGCCGCGGCTTCTTTGCTGCGCTTTGATCGCGCAAAAAACCAAAAGAAGAGCGAACATAGAATTGTCCGCTCTTGATACCCGAAAATTATCTTCTGATACCCAGTCTGGCGATCAGAGTACGATATGCCTCGATGTCCTTGCTGCGCAGGTAGTTCAGCATACCACGGCGCTGGCCGACCAGCATCAGCATACCACGACGGGAATGATGATCCTTTTTGTGGGTCTTCAGATGCTCGGTAAGGTGGTTGATACGCTCGGTCAGAAGCGCGATCTGCACTTCAGGAGAACCGGTATCGC
>JAFVHC010000236.1 GCA_017474705.1 Bacillota bacterium | reverse complement strand
CTGCTGGGAAGCTCGGCAGAAGGCATGATCCAGGATCCTTTCCAAAATGAAAAGTATAATCAGATAAAATTCAGTATTTTCTTATATTTCATTATAACATCTGATGATAAAATAACAATATCAAAACTAATTTTGTTCCGTTTGAAAGGAGATCGAGCATGGCAACAGACGTAAAAGCATTGGTCGCACAGATGACATTGGAAGAAAAGGCCAGCCTTCTGGGCGGCGAGAGTTTTTGGTTCACCAAGCCGGTAGAACGGCTGGGCATTCCTAAATTCATGGTTTCCGACGGCCCTCACGGACTGCGCAAACAGGAAGAGGTGGGCGACCATCTGGGCGTCAATGACAGTATCGTAGCGGTCTGCTGGCCGGCAGCCTGCGCCACGACTTCCAGCTTCGATCGCGATCTGATCCAGAAGATGGGTGAGGCGATCGGTGATGAGTGCCAGGCGGAGAATCTGTCCGTCGTGCTTGGCCCCGCGGTCTGCATCAAGAGAAGCCCGCTGTGCGGCCGTAACTTTGAATATATGTCCGAGGACCCGTATCTGGCGGGTGAGATGGCTGCTGCCTATATCAACGGCGTGCAGAGCAAGAACATCGGTACCTCCATCAAACATTTTGCAGCGAACAACCAGGAATACTATCGCATGAGCAACGATTCCGTCGCTTCTGAGCGTACCCTGCGCGAGATCTATTTCCCGGCCTTTGAGACCGCTGTCAAGAAGTCGCAGCCTTGGACCGTCATGTGCTCCTACAACAAGATCAACGGTGTCTATTCCGCTGATAACGAGTGGCTTCTGACCGACGTTCTGCGCAAGGACTGGGGCTTTAAGGGCTATGTCATGACCGACTGGGGTGCGGTCAATGATCGTGTACAGGGTGTACGCGCCGGCCTGGATCTGGAGATGCCCGGTGACACTTCCGCCAACGATGCCAAGATCGTCGCCGCCGTCAGAGCCGGTGAACTGGACGAAGCGTTGGTCGACCGTGCCGCGGAGAACGTGCTGCGTATCTGCTATCAGTATCTGGATAACAAAGTAGACGGTGTGGTTTTCGACCGTGATGCGGATCATGAGAAGTCCGCAGCCGTAGAGACGGAGTGTGCCGTCCTGTTGGAGAACAATGGTATCCTGCCGCTGGACCGGAGCCAGAAGGTCGTCTACATCGGCGAATATGCCGCGAAACCGCGCTACCAGGGCGGTGGATCTTCTCACATCAACAGCTCCAAGGTCGTATCCGCGCTGGATGCGGCAAAGGCCAAGGGGTATGAGGTCGAGTATGTGAAGGGGTTCCCGTTCGACAAGGACGAAACCGATGAAGCCGAGATCGCCAAAGCGGTGGAAGCGGCCAAAAACGCAGAAGTCGCCGTGATCTTCGCAGGTCTGCCGGAAGTATTCGAATCCGAAGGCTATGACCGTCCGAACATGGACATGCCCGCCTGCCAGAACAAGCTGATCGCCGCCGTTGCAGCGGTCCAGCCGAACACTGTCGTCGTGCTGCACAATGGTGCTCCCGTCGAGACACCTTGGGCGGACGACGTGGCTGCGATCCTTGAGATGTACCTTGGCGGCCAGGGCGTCGGTCAGGCAACGGACGAACTGCTGTACGGCGAGAAGAACCCGAGCGGCCATCTGGCTGAGACCTTCCCGCTGCGTGTGCAGGACAACCCGTCGTACCTGAACTTCAACACTTCTTCCCGCACCTGCAACTACGCAGAAGGCGTATACGTGGGCTATCGTTACTATGATACCAAAGAGATGCCCGTCCGCTGGGCTTTCGGCCATGGTCTGTCCTACACCACCTTCAAGATCGAGAATGCCCGCGTTTCCGCTCCGACCATGGATGATGACACCACCGTCACAGTGTATGTCGACGTGACCAACACCGGCGACCGCGCCGGCAAGGAAGTGGTCCAGCTGTACGTCAGCGACAAGACCGGAACTCCGGACCGTCCGCGCAAGGAACTCAAAGGATTTGAGAAGATCGAACTGCAGCCGGGCGAGACCAAGACCGTCGGCATCGAGATCGATGCGCGCGCTTTGTCTTACTTCGAAGAGCGCCTAGGTGACTGGTATGCGGCACCTGGCACGTACCAGATCCTGCTGGGCGATGCTTCTGACAACATCACTGCCTGCACCGAGATCAGCTTTACCACGAAGAAGGTCGTTACGATGACCGTCGGCGGCGATACCGCCATCGGCGAGCTTCTGGAGAATCCTGTGACCGCCCCGATCATCAATGAAATGATCAAACGGGCTTCCAGCAGCGCTCCGATCGCCATGGACGATGCCGACCCGATGATGGTCGCCATGATGAAGTTCATGCCGCTGAAATCCTTGAAGAGCTTCGGCATGATGGATGACGAACAGGCACAGGCCTTTATCGATACACTGAACAAGGCGCTGGGCAACTAAACTGAATGAAAAAAGGCACCTTCTGGTGCCTTTTTATTGATTCCAAGCCGTTTGGATGATCATTTACGTTCTGATTTTGAAGTGATCCTTTTTGCAACGTATGATTCGTTGCTTCTTTACGTTCTGTAGAGAGCCTTTCTCCAATCAGATCGTAACAGATTTTCTAATTTACGTTCTGTTTTTCAGAACCATTCAAATAGAACGTATCTTCTTATGGCATTTTACGTTTTGCTGGGATGATTTCAAATCTGGAACGTAATGACCTGGACAACTTTACGTTCCACGACCCATATCTTGTGCGCAGAACGTAATTAGTTGAGCGATACTACGTTCTTCTATGACTGAGTTGATTTTCAGAACGTAATTGCCAAATCTCTTTACGTTCCGTACTCGATCTTTATGAGTACGAGACGTAATCGCTTCTTTTATGCATGTTTACAGCTTGATCTCACGATCGATACGAATGTGCCGGAGGCGATGCCCGAACCCATGACGAGCCAGGCGATATCGGACTTTAGAGAAGATACAGGCGCTATAGACTCGATCGCGTACAGGCTGCCGGCGAACAATGACATGCAGATCAGACAGATCAGCAGGATGGAGACCCATCGTTTCATTTTGACTCACCTTTTCTTTCTTTGATAGATCGTAAGGGCAATGCCCGCGACCAGGACGATGGCTGCGCCGGCGATGATCCAGGACAGGGCTGCGCTTTTATCAGTATTTTCAATTGTTTCTGCCGAGCTTTCCGTACTATTGTTTTCTGCGGCAGAACTTTCTTCAGCAGAGGATGATTCCTCGAAACTATTTTCCTCAGAAGAATCATTCTCTGTTTCTTCCATGCTTGGATCTTCTGTGGAGGATGCTTCTGCAGACTCTTCCGCCGGCTCTTCCGAAGACTCTTCTGCTGCTTCTTCAACACCGAAGTATGTATCGAAAGCGCTGCGGTCGATGAAGGAATCTGTGGCGGTGGAAGCGGTGCCGGAGGCTTCTTCACTGTAGGTATCCGTTACGGTCAGTGTTATGGAAGATGATCCTTCCGCAAGCACGGTACCATCTGCCGAAACGATCGAAACGGGTCGTCCATCCACGTCTGTGATCTGAGAGCCATTCTCCGCATACAGGGCGGAGATGGTGGAATCCGCCGTCAGGATCCAGGCTGAGGTGCCATCCAGATGGATCTGGACAGGCGTTTCGCTTGTACTGCCATATGCATTGTCCACGATGGAGATCGTACCGGTATAGACGGTGCCATCCGTCAGGTACAGGTCTAGCGCACTGATGGTGTCGACCGAGATGTCGCCGGACAAAGTTTCGCGGACCGCGGTACATTTTACGTTGGCGCCATTGCTGCCGGCTTTGCCCCAGTTATTGGCATCGTTGCCTTCGATCCGCATCAGACAGGCGGCATCGCTGTTATATTCCAGGGTCGTATCTTCCAACAGGATGTCGACGGACGTATTGGTGATGTAGAACATGGCGCCGCTCTCGATCGCGCT
>JAFVHC010000235.1 GCA_017474705.1 Bacillota bacterium | reverse complement strand
GCCGAAAGCCCGTGCGGACGGGCGGCTGCGGTCCACAAGGACAGTCCCTTCTCGGACAGCGTTGAGCCAGGCCCAGTCTTTGTCATCGTTGGAGGCATTGACAACGATCAGGAATTTTTCTTCCCCGATGCGGTAAACGATAAGGTCATCGATCACGTTGGCATCAGGATCCAGGAAATGGGTATAGATCGTATCCCCAAGCCCCAGCACACTGATATCATTGGCGCAGACACTGTTCAGGAATGTGATCGCATCCTTCCCATCAGCCTCATAAACGCCCATATGGGAAACGTCGAACAGGCCGCCGGCCTGACGGCAGGCATTATGTTCTTCCTTGATGGATGTATACCAGACAGGCATATCCCAGCCGGCAAACGGGACCATCTTCGCGCCGAGCGCTTTATGGGTCTCATACAGCGGAGTCCGTTTGATGGGAGCGTTTTCATCTTCTGCGTAAGCAGCAAAGTCGAATTCCGGCAGCGGAGTTCCTTCATCGGCGCTCATACCTACCGCATAAGCTTTCACAAAGGTCTGTGCTGCACAAGCCTTGCCTTCAGCAGGCTTGCACTCTTCCACATAGACCGGTCCCGGCAGACGCTTGCGCAGATCGCTGTCAAATTTCACGAAACCATCGGAAAGGGCACGCAGCCAGGCTGCAGCCGCACCGGCTTCTTCCGGTTTGCAGCTGAACTGGTAGCCGTCCGGGCGCAGCATCAGCGTGCCGGAGATCTCATTGCCGTCAACGGAAAGGACTGTTTCCTGACATTCCCCTTCGGAAAGCGCTTCCGCGTCGCTGAGAAAAGCGTAATTGACGAATTCACGGAAATTCCCGCCATGGATCAGCATATGGGCCTGTCCTTTGACGGTCTTGAATTTATCATCAAGATAATAGAAATTCGGATAACCGAACTTCGGATCGTAATTGAGGTCCTGACATTTTTCAACCAGTGCCCGGACGCGCAGTTTGGCATTTTCGATCACATCAAAGTCCACGCGTGCACGCTGCAGCATAGATTTCGCACCGGGCATCGCGTAAGGATGGAACGCATAAAGGACATCCGCGATGATATCGGCGATCTCCTTCATATCGTCTTCCTTCAGGCCGATCTGGGTCACACAGGATGTACCCATCCGGATCCCGCTGGCTTTCAGTGCGGACTTATCGCCGGGGATGGTGTTGCGGTTCAGAACGATCCCGACCAGATCCAGCACACGGGCAGCAATATCACCGGAGAGATACGTGCCATCCTCCCCCTTGACCGCTTTGCAGTCCAGCAGGAGCATGTGGCAGTTGGAACCCTGATAGGGAACCTTCAGGCCGCGGGCCTTAAATTCCGCAACGAGAGCCTGGGTGTTTTTCAGGATCTGTGACTGATATTCCTTGAATGTCGGAGTTTTGGCGATCCTGAAGATCGTGGAAAGGGCTGCAAAAACCTGCGTATGCGGACCGCCCTGTTCACCCGGGAAGACCGCTTTGTCGATGATCTTCCCAAGCTTGGGATCGGTCGTCAGCAGCACGGCACCGCGCGGGCCGGTCATCGTCTTATGCGTCGTAAAGGAAACGACATCCGCATATCCGACAGGCGATTCCACCACGCCCGCGGCGACGAGGCCAGCAATATGGGCGATATCCGCCAGCAGATACGCACCGACGGAATCCGCGATCTCGCGGTAGCGTTTCCAGTCAGGAACATAAGGATAGGAAGTATAACCGCAGATGATCATCTTCGGCTTGTATTCCAGAGCCAGGCGCTGAAGTTCATCATAATCGATCAGTTCGGTTTCCGGATCGACCGTGTAGTGAACGATGTTATACAGCATACCGGTGCGGTTGACCGGTGAACCATGGGAGAGATGGCCGCCGTGAAGCAGGTCCATCGCCAGGACCGTATCTCCCGGATTGATGATATGATAAGCCGCATTGTTTGCGGGTGCGCCGGAAAGCGGCTGGACGTTCACCTGGATCTTATCGGCAGGGACCCGGTCATTCGCAAACACCTCCGCGCAGCGGCGGCGTGCAAGCGCTTCAAGTACATCCACATATTCCACGCCCTTATAG
>JAFVHC010000234.1 GCA_017474705.1 Bacillota bacterium | reverse complement strand
AGGCTCCGGTAGCCGGCAAAGTCATTCCTTATACCGAGATCCCGGATCCGACATTCGCCGCCGGTGTCCTTGGTGAAGGCGTCGGCATCTGGCCCGAGGCGGAAGTGGTCGTCGCCCCGTATGATGGCGAGATCTCTTCTGTAGCAGAATCCAAGCACGCGATCGGCATCACCGGTCCGGAAGATATGGAACTGCTCATCCACATCGGTGTCGATACCGTTGCGATGAATGGTGATGGTTTCGAAGTTCTGGTCGCGGAAGGTGATCAGGTCGTCGCCGGACAGCCGCTGGTCAAGTTCAGCAAAGAGAAGATCAAAGCTGCCGGTCATCCGGATGTGGTCGTCACTCTGCTGACCAACAGCGACGATTATGAAGGAGTAAAACTCGGTACCGAATGATCAGTACCTGGTCATACTAACTGAAAGAAAGGAATAACAATCATGACAGAATTCAAGTATCTTATCAAGGATCCGATCGGCATCCATGCCCGTCCCGCCGGCCTGTTGGCAAAACTGGCGAAATCTTTCGAAGGCACCACGGTTTATCTGACCAAGGGCGAGACCACTGTAAAAGCTTCTCAGCTGATGAAGCTCATGAACCTCGGCGTCAAGGCCGGTGACGAAGTCACCATCGGTGTTGATGGTGGAGATGAAGCAGCAGCCGCCGCCGCGCTGAAAGCATTTTTGGAAGAAAACCTGTAAAACAAGCATCGAAAGCCGTAAGACCCGGTGCCGCACATTTATGTGCGGGCATCCGGGTTTACGGCTTTATGATGCGCAAAAAACACGAGGATGAAGCTGCGAAGCAGCGGGAGTCCGAGTGTTTTTAGGGTGCCGAGAGCGGCGCAGCCGCGGAGGGACCCGGTTTTACAAGAATTAAAATCGATCCTGAGAGCGGCAGAAGGCCGCGGAGGGATCCGGTTTTACCAAACATACTAAACAAAGGAGACCATTATGATCCTGATCCAAGGTAAAGGCGTTTCCCGCGGCGTTGTCAAGGGACCGCTGTACTTCTATAAAAAACCTGATACCACGGTCGTTCAGATCGAGGTAGATGATATCGATGCGGAGAAGGCGCGTCTGGAAGAAGCCAAGGCCCGCTCCATCGAGCAGCTGGAAGCGTTGGCGGAAAAGGCCAGAGAAGAGGCCGGCGATGAGAGCGCGATCCTGTTCGAGACCCATGCCATGTTCGTCGAGGACGACGACTTCGTCGAGTGCATCGATGAGATGTTTGAGGAAGAGAACTGTAACGCTGAATATGCTGTCCTGCAGGCAGGCGAGCAGTTTGCCGCTATGTTTGCCGCCATGGACGATGCCTACATGCAGGCCCGCGCGGCGGACATCCGCGACGTATCACAGCGCATCCTGAACAACCTGATGGGCGTTGTGGATGGTGGTATCGATTCCGACGTTCCTGTCATTCTGGCGGCTGATGATCTGGCGCCTTCCGAGACGCTGCAGCTGGATAAGACCAAGATCGCCGGATTCGTTCTGCGTGAAGGCTCCAGCAACGGCCATACCGCGATCCTGGCCCGTACCATGGGCATCCCTGCGATCTGCGGCGCAGGTGCGGATCTGACCGAGGCCTATCAGGGCCGTGAAGCTTATGTGGACGGCGAGACCGGTCAGATCATCCTGGATCCGGACGAGCTGACCCAGCAGGCGCTGAAAGACAAGTTCGAGAAACAGCAGGAAATGAAGAAGCTCATGGAGACCATGCGGGGGCAGGAAGATGTCACGCTGGACGGTCGGAAGATCAAGCTGTACTGCAACATCGGTTCTCCGGATGATGTGGCCGCCGTCCTCAGCAACGATGGTCAGGGCATCGGCCTGTTCCGTTCTGAATTCCTATATCTGAAGTCCGACGACTATCCGACCGAGGACGAGCAGTTTGAAGCCTATAAGGCCGTTGCTGCCGCCATGGATGGCAAACGCGTCATCATCCGCACGCTGGATATCGGTGCGGATAAACAGGTCCCGTATTTCAACATGCAGAAGGAAGAGAACCCGGCGCTGGGCGTCCGTGCGATCCGTATCTGCCTGAACCGTCCGGAAGTCTTCCGTACCCAGCTGCGTGCGCTGTATCGTGCTTCCGCCTTCGGTAAAGTCGCGATCATGTTCCCGATGATCACTTCAGTCTGGGAAGTGCGCGAATGCAAACGTGCCTGCGCAGCTGTCATGGAAGAGCTGAAGAAAGAGGGCATCCCCTTCGATCCGGATACCGAGATCGGTATCATGATCGAGACGCCGGCCTCCGTCTTCATGGCCTCCAACCTGGCCAAAGAAGTCGACTTCTTCTCCGTCGGTACCAACGATCTGACCCAGTACACGCTGGCCTGCGACCGTCAGGCGAACGACCTTGGCAAGTTCTTCGACCCGCATCATCCGGCAGTCCTTCGTGCCTTGAAGATGACCGCGGATGCCGCACATGAGAACGGTATCTGGGTCGGTATCTGCGGCGAGCTCGGTGCAGACACCAGCCTGCTGCCCACCTTCCTGGCCATCGGCATCGATGAGCTTTCCGTCAGCCCGTCTTCCGTCCTGCCGCTGCGCGCGGAGATCAGAAAATCCATCGCTCAGCTGTGCACGCTGGAGAAACTGGAGTGGTAAGATGATCTGAATAAGAGCCGCATTTCGGGAACTCTTCATCAAACGAGAGTCCTGATGTGTTATTACGCAAAAACCCCTTCCTGTGTGGAAGGGGTTTTATATGTATAGATAAACGTCAAAGCGGTTTTGATATTGTATTTCGCGCAAGAAAATAGTATAATAAACAATTGAGATTTGCAGGAAATTGCTTTAGAAAGGACGTTAAGTTGATGGTAAGAAAAGCACTTGCAATGCTGTTGAGCGTGATGATGGTCAGTTCCTTCTTTTCAGCACCTGTAGTTGCTGAAGAATCCGAAGAAAACATGATCGCTTCGGAGGAACAGGAAAAACAGGAAACCGAAATTGTAGAAACAGAAGATCCTGAAATCATTGTCGTAGAAACTGATTCTGAAGAAACAGAGCATGTAGAAGATAGTGAAGAACCTGTCGAAGAAGCCGAAGAGTCGGAGGAATCTGCGGAGCCAGAAGAAGTCGAAGAGGCAGAGGAATCTATGGAGCCGGAGGAAATTGAAGAGGCAGAGGAGCCTGAAGCACCTGAAGAGTCTGCAGAGGAAGTAGAAGAAGAACCAGAATTGGCAGCATCATCCGGCTTAAGAGATAGT
>JAFVHC010000233.1 GCA_017474705.1 Bacillota bacterium | reverse complement strand
GTTCAGCCCCATCCCTGCCATGATCGGGATCAGCAGGCTCAGGATCAGGAAGGCGTTCCGTCCCAGGCGGGTGACGATCTCGTTGATCAGGTAGGTGGGTGAAAAACCGGAGAGCGGGATGCAGATCGCGCAGATGATGATGAACATGATCGGCACGGAGTTGTCAAGAAGGATGCTTTTGAATGACTTTTTCATCGCTATGCCTCCGATTTCCGTGTCAGAGCGTAGAGGATCATGCCGTTGGAGGCGATCATGCGGATGACTTCACTCATATCCATATGGACCATGTTGTTCATCACGGTCGGGGTCATGGTCACGATGCCCTGGAACAGTATCGTACCGATGATCACGTTGGTGATGGAAGCTTTGTTGACGGAGGCACCGCCGATGAGGATCGCGGAGACCGCCGGCATGGCCATGTAGAAAGGAGCCATATACAGCTGGATGAAGCCAAAGCCCTGTTCATAGACCAAAATCCCGATGGCTGCAAGCCAGGTGGAAATGATCACGGAGAGGGTACGGGTCTTGTCGATGTCGATGCCCGCGGCCTTTGCGAAGACCGGGTTGGACCCGACCGCTGTCATGGCCGTGCCGGTTTTGGTATGCAGGAAAGCCCACATCAGGAAAGCCAGCAGGGCGAAGAACAGGATCGCCCCGGTCGGGATGGAAAGCTTGCCGATGTTGATCTGCAGGATGTTGGCCAGAGCCTTGTCATAGTAGCCTTCCAGGGAGATGGTGGTACGCAGACCCTTGCCTGCCAGACCCCAGACCATGTTCGGGCTCTTGTAAGGCAGCAGCAGCCACATCATGCACATAAAGGAGACGGAGCTGAAGCCGACATAGGTCGCGATCATCATTTCGCCGCCTTTAATCTTGTTCAGCAGCTGGCCGTAGATCCAGCCGAAGAGCACCGCGAAAGGCGTGGCGATGACGATGGCCATCACGAAGCTCAGAAAGCCGTGGAAGCCGAACTCGATGGAGAGGGTGGCTCCCAGCAGGCCGGAGATGATGCCCAGCGGCAGGCCGAAGTTCAGGCCGCAGCCGGAGTGGACCATCGGCACCATTGCCAGCACCATGATCGCGTTCCAGCTGAAGCGGTTGATGGTGTTGGTCACCTGCATCCAGAAATCCGCACCCACGATCGGGGCGGCGATGAACAGCACGAGGAGGAAGCCGGCAATGATCAGACGAGGCAGACCGAAACTGTGCGCCCATCCTTTGAGCTTGTCCATGAAGGTAATTGTTTTCGTTTCTTCCATATCAGCCTCACTTTACCATACTGACCATCAGTTCACCGAACTCTTCGGAGGACGCGGCAGCCGGTTTGATGCCCGCGATCTTCCCGCCGGAGACGATGGCGATGCGGTCGCAGGTCATGCGCAGCTCTTCCAGTTCCGAGGAGATCATGACGACGGTAACGCCGGAGTCATGGTTGAACTTGCGCAGCGCTTCCAGCACCAGGGCTTTTGCGCCCACGTCGATGCCGCGGGTCGGCTCGGAAACAAAGAGGAACTGGGGTTCCAGTGCGAAGGTCTTCGCCAGGCAGATCTTCTGCTGGTTCCCGCCGGAAAGCTCACGGGCTTTCTGTTTGGGTCCGGTGCACTTGATCTGCAGCAGGTCGATGTAGTATTCCGTCACTTCCCGGATGGCATCCTCGTCACGCCAGGAGACCAGTCCGCCCAGGTACTTTTTGAGGAATTTGTTGTTGATCTGCATGGCAGGGAAGGCCACGTTCCAGCCCAGGGTCTCATCCAGCAGCAGCCCGACGCCTCTGCGGTCTTCCGAAACGAAAGCCAGTTTGGAGTCCAGGCATCTGCGCGGAGAGTTCAGCGGGATCTTCTGATCCATAAAGGTCACTTCACCGCCGGCCTCATAAAGGCCCATGACGCCGTTCGGGATACCCAGCTTCCCCTGTCCGGCCAGACCGCCGATGCCGAGGATCTCGCCCTTGCGGATGTCCAGGTTCACGTTGCGGACCGTTTCACCGGGCATGTCCACCCAGAGCTTGCGGATGGACATGATGATCTCTTTGTCAGCGTCCTCATCCACGACGGCTTTGCTGCTCTTTGCAGCGGCATTGTCGACGGAGCGTCCGACCATCCAGCGGGTCACTTCCGGGATGGAGGTCTCTTTTGCGGGGACGTCCTGCACCAGGCGGCCGTCACGCATCACGACGATGCGGTTGCAGACTTCCATGATCTCCTGCAGGCGGTGGGTGATGAAGATCACCGCGATCCCACGGGATGCCATGCCCTTGATGGAATCCAGCAGGGCGATCGCTTCTTTTTCGGTCAGCACCGCGGTCGGCTCATCCAGGATCAGCAGCTTCAGCTTGTCGTTGCTGAGCTCGCGGGCGATTTC
>JAFVHC010000232.1 GCA_017474705.1 Bacillota bacterium | reverse complement strand
GGTTGGCCGCAACCCGGTGGAAGACGTGTATTCTGAAGAGAATACGCCGTTCGCCATGGATCAGGCGACCGTTCTGAGTGAAGGCAAGGACGTGCTGATCGTGGCTTGTGGTGAGATGGTCTATCCTGCCAAGGAAGCTGCGGAGAGCCTGAAAGCGCAGGGTATCGGCGCCTGCGTGCTGGACATGTACTGCATCAAACCGCTCGACACAAAGACCCTGCTGGAAAAGGCGAAGGATGTGAAGGGTGTCGTAGTCATAGAAGAACATGCCCCGTCCGGCGGTCTCGGCGCCGCCGTCGCCCAATGTCTGGCGGAAAACGATCCTCAGAAGTGCCGTCTTATGTCCTTGCCTGACGCGCCGGTCATCACCGGAACATCCAAAGAAGTGTTCGACTACTATGGATTGTCAGTGGAAGGCATCGAAAAAGCCGCAAAGGAGCTTATTTCATGAAATATATCATTGGTATCGACCAAAGTACACAGGGGACAAAGGCCGTCCTGGTAGATGAGACCGGCCGCATCAAGGCCCGGCTGGACAAAGCCCATCGACAGATCATCAGCGAAGAAGGCTTCGTTTCGCACGATCCGGAGCAGATCTATCAGAATACGTTGGAGATCGTAGGCCGCATCCTGGAGGAGAACCAGATCGCGGAAGAGGATCTGGTGGCCTGCGGCATCAGCAATCAACGTGAAACAACGGTGCCGTTCCATAAGGACGGTTCCGCGGCAGGTCTGGCCGTCGTCTGGCAGTGCTCCCGCGCCAAGGACATCGTGGCGCGGATGACGGAGGAGGATCCTTCCTTCGGGGCATTGGTGCAGGAGAAGACCGGTCTGCCATTGTCTCCCTTCTTCCCGGCACCAAAGATCTGCTGGCTGCTGGAACATGGTCTGAAGAATGATCCAGACGTCCGCTTCGGTACCATCGACACATGGCTGGTCTACCGACTGACGGAAGGAAAGTCTTTCAAGACGGATTATTCCAACGCATCTCGTACCATGCTGCTGAACCTCACGACGCTGACCTGGGACGAGGAACTGCTTGCTCGTTTCGGCATCCGCCGGGAGCAGCTGCCCGAGATCGTGGATTCCAACGCGGATTTCGGTTCCACCACCTTCGGAGGCTTGTTGAAAAAGCCGCTGCCGATCTACTGCGCCATGGGGGATTCCCACGCTTCTCTGTTTGCTCTGGGCTGCCATGAGAATGGCATGACCAAGGCTTCCTACGGCACCGGTTCATCCATCATGATGAACATCGGACCGGAGCTGAAAGCGAGCACCTGCGGCCTCGCGACTTCCATCGCCTGGAGCCGCGACGGTGTGGTCAGTTATGCACTGGAAGGCAATATCAACTATTCGGCGGCCGTCATCTCCTGGCTGAAAAACGACCTGCAGATGATCAGCTCGCCGGCCGAGGTGGAGCCCGCGGCACGTGCGGCCCATCCGGAGGATACCACCGTCCTGGTCCCGGCTTTCACCGGACTTGGTGCACCGCACTGGGTGAACGATGTCAAGGCCACTTTCACCGGCATGACCCGTACCACCGGCCGCAATGAGATCATCAAGGCGGCGCTGGAGAGCATCGTCTTCCAGGTAACGGACGTGCTGTCTGCCATGGAGCAGGATTCCGGCCTGAAGATCGGGCAGATCCGCGTGGACGGCGGCGCCAGCAAAAACGGGTATCTGATGCAGTTCCAGAGCGACCTGGCGGATACGAACGTATCCCGTCCGGATATGGAGGAATTCTCCGCCCTGGGTGTCAGCTACATGGCCGGCCTGAAAGCAGGTATCATGGATGACAGCGTCTTCAGCCTGGCGGAATCTACGGTGTTCACGCCGCAGATGAGCCCTGAAAAGCGGGCCGAGAAGAAGGCCATGTGGCAGGATGCCTTAAGAAGAACATTGTAAGGAGCAGTCGATATTATGCCCAATAAAGTCCAGGAGATCGTTCTGTCAGAGGAACATAAGACATTGCGGTTGGTCCTGTTCATAGTGGTCCTGGCGGTCGCGCTGACGGCCTTTACCTATGGGATCTATCATCTGGTGCGCAAAGATCCGGGCTGGCGTACGGTCACGGTCAATCCTTCGGACACCGGCGGGAGCTGCGCACCGGATCTTACCTTCCAGTACAAACTGGGGTCCGGCGGGGCTGCTGAGTACAAAAAGGTCCAGCAGATCTACGCCGATGCCTGCACCTACATGTACGAAGTGTTCAGTCAGGAAGAGTCGATCCTGGTACCCGGCAATCTTCATGCGGTCAACAGCCGCCCAGGGCAGGACGTCCAGGTAGATCCTTTCCTCTTCGAGACGCTGCAGCGGATGGAAGCGAGCGGAACAAGAGCGCATTATCTGGCACCGGTCTATGAGTATTACCGGAACGTCTTCCAGTGCAGTGACGACGCTTCTGCGCGGCTGGCCGATCCCTTGTTTGATCCGGATGCGGCTGCGGACGTGCACGCATTGTGCACTTTTCTCAACGACGAGGCGGCTGTGTCCTTGTCGTTCCCGGCGGAGAACACCGTAAGGCTGGAGGTTTCGGATGCGTACAAGGCCTATGCGAAAGAGACAGGCGTTACAGCGTTCGTGGATCTGTACTGGATCCAGGATGCTTTCGAACTGGATTATATTGCGGAGCAGCTGATCGACGGCGGTTTCACCAGCGGTTACATCACCTCGCGCAGCGGCATGAGCGTGTCTTTGGGCAGCGTGGGCGAGGACTGCACGACGCAGATCTTTGACGCGCAGCCGGAAGGGATCTACGCGGCAGCGGTGCTTACCTATGATAAGGCGGTCAAGATCGCGGCGTTTCATGATTATACGTCGGCCAAAGATCTGGCGGACCGGTATTATGTATATGCTGACGGTACGGCGCGTTTCCCCTATGTGGATCCGCAGGATGGTGTCTGCAAGGCGGCGCTGCACGATCTGGTCCTGGTGTCGGAAGAGCAGACCCTGGCGGATATGGTCCTGGAAGCCTTCCCGGTCCTGATCAGTGATACATTGGATGAACAAGCACTGCAGGGATTAAGTTGCGATAAGGTCTATTGCAAGGACCGTGTCGTCTATGTCTCGAAGGGCCTGGACCTGACAAATATCTTCCAAAATGAAGAAATCACCTATCAAAGTGTAACTTTACCTTAAGATCGAACGTATTAGTAACAGAGGAGTCAAAATGGAGCAACGGAACGTGGACAACGCGCGGCTGGACGAACTGATCACGAAATACAGTGATATGGTCTATCGCCTGGCAGTGCTCAGATGTCACACGAAAGAAGATGCGGAGGACGTGTACCAGGAGGTCTTCATCAAACTGGTGCGATATGCGGCACAGCTGGAAAGCGACGAGCACGTCAAAGCCTGGCTGATCCGGGTCACCATCAACCAGTGCAACAGTCTGAACACCAGCAGTTGGAACAAGAAGAACAGTTCCTTCGATGAAATGCTGGAAAGCGGGATCGAACCCGCGACGGAAGATGAAGCCCTGAATGCGGTCGCCGAGGACAATGGAGTCCTGGCCGCGGTGCAGAAGCTCAAGCCCGAATACCGGGACGTCATCTATCTTTTCTACTACGAAGACATGTCCATCCGTTCCATCAGCGAAACACTGCATACGTCTGAAGCCAACGTCAAAGTCCGGCTGAACCGGGCCAGAAAGAAGCTCAAAGAGATCTATGCATCATCGCTTGACTTATAGTTTAAGAGGGGAGGCTCCTATGGAAGACATCAAACGTTCGATCGATCAGATCCATGCACCGAAAGAACTCCTGGCGCGCACCATGGAGAAGATGCATGAGGAAAATGAACGGCTGCAGCAGGAAGAAAGTGCGCCGATCCGTGTGCTGGAGCCTGTGGAAGCACCAAAACAGGAAGAGACCGGCAAGGTCATCTATCTGCGCCGTCATATCCGCCAGATCGCAGCCTTGGCAGCGTGTCTGGTGCTGGTACTGGGCGGAACGATCTATTATCAGTCTACGAACCGTGTAACGTGGAACACACTGCCGGCAGGAACCATCATCAATAACGGTAATGGCGGCCAAGGACTGCCATCCATCCTGCCTACATATGAACAGCAACTGGCCGAACTCTACAAAACGGAAAAAACCAAGAAGATCGAAGGCGTCGACGTGCTCTTCATCCGTGATGAGGAGAACGACGTCTATATCGCCTACTGGGAAAAGGGCAGCGCAAAAAGCACCTATGTCAGCGATCCAGGCACAAAAGAAAAAGACTTCTTAGAAGAAGTCAAAACCATGCTGAAGAAATAGAGAAAATTCTAGAAAAATAAGGGAGTCCCTATATACCCTCATTCGCTAGGTTCGCAAGCGAAAAACGCTCATGAGGGTATATAGGGACTCCCCT
>JAFVHC010000231.1 GCA_017474705.1 Bacillota bacterium | reverse complement strand
CGTACATTCGGACGAGGAAGTATACGAGAAATACGGCAGCCGCATCGTCATGGCGGAGCGTCTGCCCGATATGATGGTGCCGCAGATGGGCAACCGTATGTTCACGGTCAAACTGGACAGTGCAAAGGATACCGAAGATTTCATCGCATTTGTAGAAGAGAGGGCATAAATGAAGCGTTCAGACCCTGTATACATCGTCGGACACCGCAATCCGGACACGGACTCCATCTGCTCGGCGATCGCCTACGCGGACATCAAGAACCGCTCGGAAGAGGGTACGTTCAAGGCCATGCGGGCCGGCCAGATCAATGAGGAGACCGAGTTCGTCCTGCACCATTTCGGTGTGGATACGCCGGATTACCTGCCGGATGCGGCGATCCAGGTCAAAGAGATCGATTTCCACAGGCTGCCCGGTGTGCGCGGCAGTATTTCAGTAAAGGAAGCATGGAAGACCATGACCGAGCAGAACGTCGTCACGCTGCCGATCACGTCGCCGCGCGGTAAACTGGAAGGCCTGATCACGGTCAATGACATTGCGCAGTCCTACATGCAGGTCGACGATAAAAAGGTTTTGTCCGGTGCGAATACGCCGTACAAGAGTATCGCTGAGACGTTGGATGGTTCGATCCTGGTGGGCGACCCGGAGGGCGTTTTCGACGAGGGACACGTCGTGGTCGGTGCGTTCCAGCCGGACGTCATGGGTTCATTCATCCATGAGAAGGACCTGGTCATTCTTGGCAACCGCGCCGAGGATCAGCTATGCTGCCTGGACCTCGGTGTCAGCTGCATGGTCGTCGGTCTGGGGGCTGCAGTCAGCCCCTCCATCCAGAAACTGGCGGCGGCTTCGGGCTGCGTCATCATTTCCAGTCCGCACGGCACGTACACCATTGCACGTCTGATCAACCAGTCGATCCCGATCCGTCATCTGATGGTCAAGGAACCGGCCGCGTTCCATATGGACGACAAGGTGGATGATATCGAAGAGATCATGAAGAACAACCGATTCCGTGATTATCCTGTTCTGGACCGCAGGAATCGGTATGTGGGCACGATCTCCCGCCGCAACCTGATCGGTCGGAAGGGCAAACGTCTGATCCTGGTGGATCATAACGAAAAATCACAGGCTGTACTGAACATCGAAGAGGCGGAGATCCTGGAGATCATCGATCATCATCGCCTCGGCTCTCTGGAGACCATGGCGCCGATCCTGTTCCGCAACCAGCCCGTCGGCTGTACGGCCACGATCATGTACCAGATCTATCAGGAGCGGGAACTGGACGTTCCTGAGCATATTGCGGGTCTTTTGTGTTCGGCGATCCTTTCGGATACGCTGATGTTCCGTTCGCCGACCTGCACGCCCATGGATAAGACAGCGGCAAAAGCTCTGGCGAAGATCGCAGGGATCGACAGTATCGAGAAGTATGCGGCGGAAATGTTCCGTGCCGGCAGCAATCTGGAAGAGAAGACAGCGGAAGAGATCTTCTACCAGGATTTCAAGAAGTTCATCCTGGAGGGCACGACCTTCGGTGTCGGCCAGATCAGTTCCATGGACGCGGAGGAGCTGAAGGCGATCCGTACCAAACTGGAACCGCATCTGGAGAACGAGTGCGGCAAGCACGATATCCAGATGGTCTTCTTCATGCTGACCAACATCATCGATAAGTCGACGGAGATCATGTGCTATGGCCGCGGGGCGGCGGAACTGGTACACGAGGCGTTCCCGGATGCGGAAGGCTTCGTGCTGGATGGTGTCATTTCCCGTAAAAAGCAGCTGATCCCGGCCTTTATGACCGCGCTGCAGCAGAGATAAGAAGTATGGTTTTTTGGAGGATCCTCGTTGGTTCCATGGTCGTTCTGATGGGCCTTGGGATCATCTATTTGTGGACACGTTTTCATAAGTTCCGGTGCATGCAGCGTTATGGGGTGCAGCACCGGTTCTTGTCATGGTTTTTGTGCCTGGTGCCTTTGGCTGCCATAGGCCTGCTGTACCTGATCAACCTCTTCACCGTGGTCATCGTGGTGCTGCATCTGGTCCTGTTCTGGGTGCTGTGCGATCTTTTGGGGTGGATCATCAACCGGCTGCGGAAAAAGAAGATCTATCCCGCGCGGGGCAAGAAGAAAAAAGTGCGCCTGACGCCATACTATGCCGGGATCATGGCGCTGTTGCTGTGCGCCATCTATCTGGGGATCGGCTGGTACAATGCGCACCATGTGCGGAAAACGGAGTACACGTTCGCGACGGAGAAGGATCTGGACGGTCCGCTGAAGGTCGCTGCCATCGCGGATTCCCATCTGGGCATCACACTGGATGGCGCCTCTTTTGGAAGCCTTTTGGAGGAGATCCAGCAACAGAAACCGGATATTCTTGTGATCGTGGGGGACTTTGTCGATGATGATTCGCTGAAGACCGATATGCTGGAGGCGACGGCCGCTTTGGGCCGGTTCGAGGCCCCATACGGTGTGTACTTTGTCTTCGGCAATCATGACAATGGGTATTATCGGTACCGGGATTTTGACTCTAAGGACTTACGCGGCGCGCTGGTCGCGCATGGCGTCCGGATCCTGGAGGATGAATCAAAGCTCGTGGATGACCGTTTTTACGTGATCGGCCGGCAGGACCGCACAGTACCCGGCCGTGCGAAGGCGTCTCAGCTTACGAGGGATCTGGATCAGAACAAATATATAATCCTGCTGGATCATCAGCCCAATGATTACGCGGGAGAAGCAGAATCGGGTGCAGACCTGGTCATTTCAGGCCATACCCACGGCGGGCATCTGTTCCCGGCCGGACCGATCGGCGCGTGGATGGGGGCCAACGACCGCTATTACGGAACAGAGCGTCGGGAGGATACGACCTTCCTGGTCACGTCCGGCGTTTCGGGCTGGGCCATTCCCTTCAAGACCGGCACGTTCTCCGAATACGTGATCATCGATATTGAAACAAAATAAAACAAATCCTCATATACCTTGCGGTGTATGTGGATTTTTGAGGTCTTAAGTACCATATCAGATGGTGATATCGGGGTCTTTCTTGATCATTTCCATGCACATGCGGCCATTATGATACGGGCATTTCCAGGGCTCAACGATGGGAAGTTCATAGGGCGTACCATCCACGTACAGGTCATGATACCATTCACCGGAACGTGGATCGACCAGATGCGCCTCGATGAAACGGTAGATGTCGGCGGCGGCATCGCGGAATCTAACATCCTCGGGATCCTTCAGCCAGCGATTGACCATGCCGAGCACGGCCTCCGCCTGGACCCACCAGACCCGTTTCTCGTCCACCTTACCGCGGTCGCATTCGTTCGCCAGCGAGTGATCCCTGTAAGCGGCTGCATACACGCTGTCCGCCAGGGTCTTGTCGATCTCGTGGATCTTTGCGGAAAGGGCATCATCCCCTAACAGGTCGACAGCCCAGTCCACCAGCCAGCTGCTTTCGATGTCATGGCCGTAGCTATACAGATCGATGATCGACCGATACTCTGCGTCAAAAAAGACCAGGTTACGCTTGAGTTCGGGGCTGTAGATCTTATTTGCGTAGATATCAAGGCAGCGGCGTATCGCCGCACCGACCTTTTCTTCATGGCAGGCTTGATACAGACCGGCATAGCCTTCCAGTACGTGGAGCAGGGTGTTCATGGTCTTATCTGCCATGACACCGTTTTCGGAAAGCTTTTCATTGGATTCCGGGCTCCAGTCGACGGTGAAGGCTTCCAGATAGCCAATGGCATCAGTACAGTGTTCCTCGATCAGATCAAAGATGCCGAGGGCCAGTTCCAGGGCCTCTTCATCACCGGTCAGACGATAATAGGCGCCAAGGGCATAGAGGGCAAATGCCTGATTGTATGTATGTTTGGTGGTATCCTTAGGGTTCCCATCATAGGTCAGCGACCAATAGACGCCGCCGTTT
>JAFVHC010000230.1 GCA_017474705.1 Bacillota bacterium | reverse complement strand
AGGTCCTGATCATCCTTGGCCGGCATGACACCGAAGAGGACGCGAAGACCTGGTGCAGCCAGGGCCTGTTCGAGGTCACCAACATTCCGGAGCTTTGGAACATCGGTGTCCTTACGGAAGAAGCACAGGAAGATCTGCACATCGGTATCGTGACGCGCTCCAGCGTCCATGACCTGAAGCTGCATGAGGCCAACCGGGATTTCTTCAGCGAAGTCGCTTTCGTCATCCTGATGGAACCGTCGCGCCTGGTCACCACGGCGCAGGTGGGCTTGAACTCCATCGTACGGCACTGCCGTATGCGCGCGAGCGGGATGGACGATCAGCCGATCACATACTGTTCCATGGACAAGAACTGTGACGGTCTGGTGGACGCGTTGTCGCACATCCTGATGACCAGCCTGACGGAAGTCGCCGCGACCAACCGGCACGAGGGAGTTTCTTCCTACATGTGCTGGTCCCCGGATGAGGAGTTCCTGCAGCACCGCATGCTGCCTCATATCTCCCGCTATCTGGGTGTCGGTACAGAACTGGCTTTCGCCGGCCTCAAGCACCAGATCCCGCACGCGGACTGGTACGGAGGCGAGTCCTTCCCGGTCGTGGATATGCACTGGATCAGCAAGCAGTACTACTATGATCTGCTGCATTACGCGGACAAGCCGACGGTGCAGGAAGGGATCGACACCTATTTCCATACCACGCCCAACCTGTGGAATGCGAAAAAAGAAGACGACCATTACATGATCGTCGAAGATGAAGCCTTCAACATGTTCGAGATCCGCCGTGATTTCGCGACCCGCGCCAGCGGGCAAGGCTTTGTCAACGTCATCTCCTCGGAATATCTGCTGAAGGATTACATGGCGGAGAACAACGGGATCTTCAATACGGATCCCAAGGCGATCCCCTATATCGTCGCGGATTATGCCCACACCGAACGCAACGTCATCCTGCGGCTGTGCCTGCGGATGAGCGTGGACGCCGTTCCGGAAGAAGAATTCCTGCGCGAGCTGATGCTGGTCGGCCTGGACACCGTGCATCCGACAGAGAGCCTGTGGCACTGGGTCTGCACCTATTACCACGGGGACGACATCGAGATCGATTCCGAAGAACGTGAGCTTCTGGTACTGCCCGTCCGCGGACGGGAGCGCCGTCTGACCCATGAGACGATCCAGCGCAAGCGCAAGTATTCCTTCCGTACAGGCAAGATGGAGAATACCTTCAGCATCACCGATCAGGATTTCATCGGGATCATGCTGGGAGATCTGCAGAATGCCGGCTACATCGCGGAGGATGAAAAGGGTGAGCAGCAGTACCTGGGTGCGGAGCTCAAAGGTCATATTTTCCAGAAATATCTGCCCGGCCAGTTCTTTACCCTGGGCGGCAAGTACTATGAAATGCTGCGCCTGACCTCTGACGGTCGTGTACTGGTGCGCCGTGCCGCGGATCATATCAACGGCAGGCCTTTGTACCGCCAGGTACGCAGCTATCATCTGTCCGACCTCAGAGATTCCGAACTGATGGGCGACAACGTTTCCATCTCCGGGCTGAAGATCACCCGGCAGTATGCGGATATCCGCGTGGAGACCCCGGCATACTGGGAGATGGTCCGTTACAATGATTTTGAAAAGGGCAACCTGGTCACGATCAACGGTGTACCGGAACGCACCTATCGCGGCAAGCAGGTCCTGCGTGTCGAACTGCCGGGCGATGCAACGCCGCAAGTGTACAACACCTTGGTCCTGATGCTCAATGAAGTGTTCCGCAGTCTGTTCGCGGAGAACCAGGATTTCATCGTGGCCGCGCTGCCGGGCGAAGTCGAGAAACCTCTGACGTACAGCCTGGACGGTGTGGAGGGGAACTGCTTCTACATCATCGAGGACAGCCAGCTGGATATCGGCCTTCTGGAAGCGGTCCGCCGCAACCTGAAGCGCATCTTCGGCATCGTCACCGATTATCTGGACTGGAACGCCGAAATGGTGGAAAAGAGCCAGAATCCGCCTCCGGAACCGGAGCCGGACGATACGCCGATCGAGTTCCCGCAGCCTGAAGAGGGCGAAGAACCTCCGAAGAAAGGCATCAAGGGCATCATCAGCAAGATCGGTGGATTCTTCAAGAAGATCTGGAACGCCATCAAGAACTTCTTCAGCAAGATCTTCGGAAAGCTGTTCAAACGCAAGAAGAAGGACGCGCCGGAAGAAGGGACGGAAATCCCGGCTGAAGTACCGGAAGAGGGTGCGGAAGCCCCGGTCGAAGCGCCGGTGAAAGGTGTGGAGACCGAAGGAGCCCCGATCGAGGAAGCATCTGCCGGATCTGCGGACGAAGCGGTGGCAGACGAAGTCCCGGCGGAGGAGATCCCGACGGAAGAAGTTCCGGAGGAAGAAGCCCCGGCAGAAGAGATCCCTGCAGACGAAGCTCCGGCGGAAGAAACCCCCGCGGAAGCGCCGGAAGAGGAATCTTCGATGTCCATGTTCAGCGCCGCACCTGGTCTGGATGACATTCCCGATGAAGCCGTGGAAGACGTACCGGTGCCTGAGCATCCTACGGACAAGACCGTGATCGATGGTGATCTGATCGAGTTCGAGCCCGAGCAGGTCCTCGTGCCCGGAGAAGAACACACCAAGAAACCGTATCACGAGCGGTATTATCTGCTGTATGGCGGTACGACCGTACCGGCGCAGCTGGATCCTGCCGCGACTTTGGATTACCTGAAACAATTAGGCTTCGACAGAAACGAGCTCAAGCAGGCCCGTGAAGGCAAGAACATCGCTGAAATGATCGGCCGCACCTTCGATCCGAACCGTGCCGGCGCGCACTACTGCGATTTCTGCGGCTGCGAACTGGTCGGCAACGAGTATGAACGGTTGGAAGATGGCCGTGAACGCTGCATGTCCTGCGGCGCGACCGCGCTGAAATCCGCCGCAGAATTCAATGCTCTGTATAAAGAGGTCGTCCGCAATCTGGAGATCTTCTACGGAGTCAAGAATTCGGTCGGAGTCCACGTGCAGATGGTCAACGCCAAGAAGCTGCACAAGAAGCTGAAAAAGAGTTTCGTTCCTACCGGTAATTCCGACGGCCGCGTCCTTGGCGTGGCGATCCGGACCGGCGAAAATTACGAGATCCTGCTGGAGAATGGTGCTCCGCGTCTGCAGTCCGCGATGACGATGGCGCATGAGATGACGCACATCTGGCAGTACCTCAACTGGAACCGGAAAGAGATCACGCAGTCGTACGGCAAGGAACATGAGCTGGAAGTCTATGAAGGCATGGCGAAATGGGCGGAGATCCAGTATGCCTACCTCATCGGCGAACCGGCAGCGGCCAAGATGGAAGAGATGATCACGGAGAACCGTGACGACGAATACGGCCGCGGATTCATCATGTATCGTAAGAAATATCCTCTGAGCTATGGTGTCTCCCTGTCTGGGAAGAAGACGCCTTTCATGGCAAAAGAGAACAAACCACTTTAAGTAAAGGCAGCAGCGGAACACGAGGAGGCCTTCGGGCGTATCCTCGTGTTCCTGCAAGTCTCAGGGATCCGGGATGTTCCCGGCCCCAACTTCAGACATCTGAAAAAGAACCCTATGACCTGGTACCTCTGTCTTATCTTGGCGATCATTTGCATGGCGGCCTCCGTCTGCACCCTGTTCGATCGAAAACGCGGCAGACTGCGGGCAGGCATCGCTGTGCTGCTGATGGCGCTGTCTGTGCTGATCATCTATGTCCCGATCTTCTTCAAGCTGTTCGATTTTCCTACAGCTTTGTTTGGTGACGTCATCCATATGCTGCAGGTCATCACACTGGATGCGGGATATACAGAATTCTATCGGGACGTTTTGGAAGGTGTGCGCAGCCCGTTCATGGTACGTGTATACATGACCATGCTGGGCCTGCTGCACTTCGCTATGCCCGCGGTCTCCATCCTGGCTGCATACAACATCTTCATCCATTATTACGCGTTTTTGCGGATCTGGCTCATCAACCATAAGAAGCGTCCGTTGTTCATCTTTTCGGATTGCAACCAAGATTCCATGGCGCTGGCCAAAAGCATCCGTGCAAACGTCAGATCCTGCGATCTGATCTTCGCGGACCGCAAAGATACGGAGGATCATAAAGAAAAGATCGATTCTCTGTACGCAGTGCTTTATGCGGCGAGCATACAGGACCTGCCCATCAGCCGCAGAAAAGACAAAGATGTGTACTATTTCTGCATGGAAAAGGATGACGAGGACCTGAACAACGCCCTGCATCTCGTTGAAAGATATGAGAAGCGGGACAAAACGATACAGAAGCACACGCATATCTACGTCATGACAGAGCAGAAGGACGTGGATATCATGCTGGATTCCACCAACAAGGGCCTGATCGACATCCACGTCGTCAATGTGCCGGAACGGACCGCCTACCGTCTGCTGGACGAGCATCCCCTGTATGAGCACATACGGGATGGCCGGATCACGGTGCTGCTGGCGGGACTGACACCGGTCAACATCGCCCTGCTCAAAGCCATATGCTGGTGCGGCCAGATGGGTGCCTTCGCGCGGCCGAAGATCTATGCCGCCGGCATCCGCAGCGAGGCAGTCGAACGCAGCCTTCGTGTCGATGTGCCGGAGCTGTTCGCGGGTGGTTTCGATATCACGATGTTCCACGCCGTGGACCTGTTCGACCTGTATCAGCAGATCGAGGCGAAGGCCGGAGATGCCGGTTATGTCAGCGTGGCGATGGGAGATGACAGTCAGACGCTGGATACGGCCTGCTGGCTGCGACGCATGTTCTATCGCGTCGACGATACCTTTACCAACGCACCGCCGATCTTCACTTTGATCCAGGATCATGAGAAGAAGTCCATGGTCGAGCAGATGAAGACCCCGCACACCAACCCTGATAAGCGGGTCTCCTATCAGCTGACGCCCTTCGGCGCCCGCCCCGGGATCCTCTCCTACGAGAATCTGGTGCACGAACCGTTGGAACAGCTGGCAAAGAATGTACACATGGTGTACAGCAGCATCTTCAGCGAGAATGGCGAGATCGACGTGGAAAAGGAGCTCGAGAATTATAACCGGCTGGAAGTCAACAAACGTTCCAACCGTGCGAACGCCATGCACATCCGCTATAAACTGGCACTGATCGGTCTGGATTATACGGACCGCCCGGACGCGCAGGAAGTCGATCTGAGCGCATATCTCACACCGGAACGGATGGAAGTGATGCAGCGGGCAGAACACGACCGCTGGATGGCTTTCCTGCAGACGGAAGGATGGATCGGTGCTTCTCCGGAGCAGGTCGGATCCTACCGCACAGCAGGGCTCGCCCCGGGCAGCCATAAGTGCGATCTGATGAAGATGCATCCCTACATCCGGGACTTCGAAGGACTGTCCGAACTGTCCGAGACCCTGGAAGGCAAAGACACCACGGTCTATGACCGTGATCTGATCATGAGGATCCCGGATATCCTCCACGACAGGTGGAACATATCCGATATCAAATATAAAATCATCAAACGATAAGGAATTCACACACCATGTTCAAGAAATTCAAAGAATGGCTCAGTGTTTTCATCATCAAGAATCCTTCACGGGCGATCCTGATCGCGATCCTGCTCCTGAACATCCTGCTGTTCGTACTGGCCGGTGCGGTCATATCCGCACTGTCTCCGGCATCCCTGCGCCATGACGGGTTCTGGGCGTCCTTGTATTATACGATCAGCATGGTCCTGGATGCCGGCTGTATCGAATACGTCATCGCGGATATCGGCGAAGCCAGCGTCGGACTGATCCTCATATGCCTGCTCACGGTGCTGATCGGTATGATCACGTTCACCGGTGCTGTCATCGGTTATGTAACGAACTACATTTCCAACTTCATCGACAACGCTGAGAGCGGCGCCCGCGCGCTGAAGGCTTCCGGACATACCATCATCCTCAACTGGAACTCCCGGGCGTCCGAGATCATCAACGACATGCTGTATACCGGCAAGAAAGAGACCGTCGTCGTCCTGGTCATGGAGAATGCCGATGGCGTCAAGCGTGAGATCGACGACCGCATTTCCGCTACGTTGAAGGACGAGCTGAAGAACGGCAACAAGATGAAAAACCGTCTGACTATCATCGTGCGTGAAGGTGAAACCTACTCCACCAAGCAGCTGTCCGATATCTCCATCCAGCAGGCCTCCACGATCATCCTGCTGAGCAAGGATATCCAGAACACCCAATGCAAGTATGATTTCCAGGAACTCAGGGAGAACCTGGAGAAAGGAAATTCCAATACGGTCAAGAGCCTGGTGCAGGTCGCAGAAATGACCTCTTCCGAGGAATCCGCGGACGCGCAGACCATCATCGTCGAGATCGAAGACGAGTGGACGGGCAAACTGGTGAACAAGATCATCCAGCACAAAGAAAAGCTGGCCAAGTGCAATATCGTACCGCTGCCGGTCAATAAGATCCTGGGTCAGATCCTGTCACAGTTCTCCATCATGCCGGAACTCAATACCGTCTACAGCGAACTGTTCTCCAACAAGGGAGCGGAGTTCTTCTGCCGCCAGTATGAAGCAGATGAGAAGATCGAGACTTCGCAGCGTGAGTATCTCAATACCCATCTGCATTCGATCCCGCTGACGCTGATGAATACCAAGACCGGACCCTATGCATATTATGTCGCAGGTGAAGAGGGAGATCATCTGCGTAAAGATACATATCAACCGACAGGCTTTACCGTGGATATCGATCCGAAGTATCATCTGGCGCCGCGCAATATCGTGATCATCGGCCATAACAGCAAGACTGAGGAGCTGATGGCAGGATTCAACGCTTTCTTCGGTGAGCATAAGAATGATGTCGACGAGATCCTGAAGATCACCGTGATCGACGACAAGGACAGTCTGGAAAGACATGATTACTATAAAAAGTATGAGTATGTCAAAGAAACGTTCGCGGCGGACGTCTATAATGATAAAGAGATCCTGCCCAAACTGAACAAGATCATCGACAGCCACAAGGGTGACACCAGTATCCTGATCCTCTCCGACGACATGGTCATCAATGAGGACATCGATTCCGCGGCCCTTACCTACCTGATCTACGTACAGGACATCATCTTTGATCGTGTGGAAAAGGATCCGAACTTCGACCGTGAGAGCATCGACGTCGTCGTGGAGATCCTCAATCCGAAGAACTATGATGTGGTCCATAATTACAGCGTCAATAACGTCGTCATCAGTAACCGCTACGTCAGCAAGATGGTGACGCAGATCGGCCGCAAGCAGGCGCTGTATGAGTTCTACAAGGACATCCTTACCTATGATGTGGAAAATGCATCTAAGTTCGAAAGTAAAGAACTGTACATCAAGGACGTCAAAGGCTTTTTCAATCAGATCCCGGAGGAAACCACAGCCGCGGAACTGATCCGTGCGACCTTCGATGCCAGTCCTTCCGACAACAAGGCGCTGCTGCTGGGCTATGTGAGCCCCGGCGGTCAGATGCATCTGTTTGCGGGCGACCAGCGGCAGATCCCGGTCCGCCTGACCGAGAAAGACAAACTGATCATTTTCAGCAATCATTGATGCTGAGAAGGGCGTAAGGCAATGTTTTTATTGACTTATGCCGAACAATTTGGTATGTTACATTTTAGTCAATGCCTGTAGTACATAAGTTTTGAGGGGATCTTGTTCATTACAGGGAGGTTTTATTATGGGAAAAGTATGCAGCAAAATGGGGAAATTGTCGGTTTG
Organism: Bacillota bacterium; assembly: GCA_017474705.1. Taxonomy (GTDB): domain Bacteria; phylum Bacillota; class Clostridia; order Lachnospirales; family Bianqueaceae; genus RUG159. The sequence goes on along the minus strand of JAFVHC010000230.1, from coordinate 87 downwards.
GCTACTGGCATTGTTGGTTATACTCATGCCCGGAACGTACAGTCATGCGGAGAGTTTCGACTCTGGAAAAGATTGTGACATCACTGT
>JAFVHC010000229.1 GCA_017474705.1 Bacillota bacterium | reverse complement strand
CCGGGGAGACAGTGGTCCTGCCGCGGTACAAGTTCGTGACCGGACTCAGAGAGTATCATGAAAAACCGATGCAGATGGGACCGGACGATATCCTGGTCATCGAAGGCATCCATTGCCTGAACGAGGCATTGACCGCCCAGATCCCGCGTAATGAGAAGTACAAGATCTACATCAGCGCACTGACGCTGATCAACGTAGATGATCACAACCGCATTCCGACTACGGATGGCCGTCTGCTGCGCCGCATGGTGCGCGATCACCAGTACCGCGGTGCTTCGGCAGCCCGGACCATTTCCATGTGGCCGCAGGTCCGCGCCGGAGAAGAACGCAATATCTTCCCCTGCCAGGAGGAAGCGGATGTGATGTTCAACTCTGCTCATATTTATGAGCTGGCAGTGATCAAACAGTATGCAGAACCGCTGCTGTTCAGCATCCGCAGGGATGAGCCGGAATATGCAGAGGCCCGACGCCTGATCAAGTTTTTGGACTATTGTTTGGGGGTCAGTTCGGAGATCGTACCCAGTACTTCGATCATTCGAGAATTTATCGGAGGGTATAATGGAGAATAATCACGACACTACACTCCAACAAGAACAAGAACGTCTGCTTCAGATCCAGGAGATCATCGGCCGAGAGATCGAAGACCGGCTGCACAATCTCAGCGATCTGAAGCAGGAGATCGTCGACTATAGAAAGTTTTTGATCGAGGAGATACCACAGAAGCAGTATCATTCCATGAACCAGGACAACCCGGTCCGCGAAGCCAGTTATAAGGCAACGTACGAGCGGCTAGGCGTCTTGTCTCGCATGTATTATTATCCGTACTTCGGTAAGATCGTGCTGAAAGATCCTCTGGAAGCGGAGGAGGAAGCCTATTTCATCGGGAAGAACGGCCTGGAGCAGCATGGCAATCCCATCATTCTGGATTGGAGAGCGCCTATGGCTTCGCTGTTCTATCAGCAGCGGCTGGGCATGATGGAAGTCAAGGCACCGATGGCAACGTTCGAGGTCGAACTGCTCAAACGCAGGCAGTATATCATTCGTAACGGCATCATGAAGGGACTCTTCGATTCTGAAATCGATATCAAGGACGACATCCTGCAGATGGTTCTGTCCGGCAACAGTGGAGCCCACCTGAAAGATATCATTGCCACCATCCAGAAAGAGCAGGATGACATCATCCGCGAACCGCTGGAACACAACGTGCTGTTGAACGGTGTCGCCGGTTCCGGCAAGACGACCATCATCCTGCACCGCATCGCTTACCTGCTGTTCAATTATCGTGCCCGCCTGCAGGACAACGTCCTGATCATCGGACCGAACCGCCTCTTCATGGAGTACATTTCCGATGTGCTGCCGGATCTGGGAGAGAGGGACAATACGTTCCAGCTGACCATTTCGCAGTTGGCAAGAGAGGTGGTCCATCCAAAGCGCGAGATCATGAACACGGAGGAGTATTTCCGCCGTCTGGAAGCCGCTCAGCCCAGGTTCCTCAAAGAAGTGCGGCGCAAATCCTCAGCACTTTTCAAAAAAGAGCTGGATGATGCTTTCCGCGTTTTCGAGGAAGCGCAGCTGAAAAAGAGCGATCTGATCTTCCAGGAACAGGTCATCATCAGTGCGTCCGAATTGAATCAACTGTTTACGAAGACCTATTCCAAACTGCCGTATCTGCGTCGTATCCGCAAGATCCGCAGGTTGATCCTGCAGCGAGTCAAGGATCTGCGCAATGATACGGTGCGCCGCCTGAAACGGGTCTATGATATCCAGATCAAAAAAGCCCGTGATGATGCGGATTTCGCCCGTGTCGACAAATTGCAGCGGGAACGCCAGGATACTTTGCGGGCGTATCTGCGTGAAGTGTTCCTGTTCATGAAGGAACTGCGTACATTGTACGATGTTCCGGATACTGAGACCTGGTACGCGGAGGCCGTACGTAAAAACGAGAGCAACCCGTGGATCGAGGATGATCTGTGCGGTCTGCTGTACGTCCATACCAAACTTCATGGCAAGGGAGCTTATCCGGTACGCCATCTGGTCATCGATGAGGCGCAGGACGTCAGTGCTTTCGGCTTCCTCATGCTCAAGAGCCTGACGGGTGCGGACACCTACACGATCGTGGGTGACATTCATCAGAGGATCAAGGGCGAGGCGCACCAGTCCATGATGATCGACTGGGAGAAATTGATGCGTCCGCAGGAACGTCAGATGGTATCCTATTATGAACTGCACCGCAGCTATCGCAGCACGCCGCAGATCATGGAGTACGCCGAACATTTCCTGCCGGATCAGGAGAAAGCCGAGACGATCGATCGCGAAGGAACGCCGGTAGAGGTCAGGACCTTCGCGGGCACACGGGACCTGAGCCACCATTTGAAAGCAGCTTTGGCAGAGATGCGTCAGGCCGGTATGGAAAGAATGGCCATTCTCTGCGCGACTGATAAAGAAGCAGAACGCATCGGCCGTGCCGTGCGAAAGTTCGACCCGCCGGTCCAGATCGTGCGCGGAGAACAGATGGCGCTGGATGCGGAAGTCAGTGTCCTGCCGGTCTATTATGCCAAAGGCCTGGAGTTCGACGGTGTGATCATCGTGGAGCCCAAAGACAGCGGGTGGGAGCCTTGGACAAAATACATCCTGTGTACGCGTGCACTGCATCGGTTGGTCCATCTGATGGAAACGGAGGCCGCGGACTGATATGGAACGCTGGGACATTTACACTGTCGATCGAGTCCGGACCGGAAGGACGATGACGCGCAACGACTGGAACATGCAGCCGGGCGAATATCATATCACCGTGCTGGCGCTGTTGGAGCGGCCGGATCATACGATCCTGATCACCCAGAGGGTCCTGACGAAAGCCTGGGCGGCCGGGCATTGGGAGATCCCAGGCGGAGGCGTGTTGGCCGGTGAAACACCGGAGGAAGCGATCCGCAGGGAAGTGCGTGAGGAAACGGGTCTGGATCTGACAGGCGTTCCTGGGAAAGTCGTGTGTTCTTACCGTCGTGACAATCCCGAGGAAAGGGATAACTACTTTGTGGACGTCTTTCGTTTCGTTCTGGACTTTCAGCCGGAACAGATCCATCTTCAGACGGAGGAAACGGCCGGTTTTCGGATCGTGCCCGCGGAGGAGATCCGCCGGCTGGGGGAGGAAGGCATTTTCTTGCACTACAATAGTCTTGTGGAAATTTTTGCATAATAAAAGATCCTGTGTCCGAGATCTGCTCGGATCACAGGATCTTATTGTTTTGTAAAGAAGGTGAGGATCTCACTTTCTGTGGCATTCGCCGTGCCTTGTGCCATGGCGTCCGAACCACCGCCGCGGCCGGAAAGCGCTGCGTTCATTTCCTTGCACAGAGAACGGACGGAGCCTTCCCGGATCGCGATGATATAACGGAAAACCGTCTTTTCATCGTTCCGGGGAATGAAGAGGCAGACTGGCCCGTCGCGCCGTGCTGTCAGCAGGTTCACATAGGTGCGGGCCATGATCTCATCAGAGAAGTCTTCAAAAAGCACTAAAGGATCGGAGCCGGTAGGAGCTTGATCCGCAAGGACCTGCATCAGGCGCCGTTCCGCCGCCACACGTTGCTCTTTCAGCGCATTGGTCTGTGCCAGGGCTTTTTCCACAGCAGCAAGTGTATCCTCCGGAACGGCCGAGAGCAACGTATCGATCCCGTGCACCTGCTCCTGATAGAGCCGCATCATGGCAAGAGCTTTCAGACCGCAGAGGAAATAAACGCGGGTACCGCCTTTATAACGCTCGAACCTCAGTATCTTGATCAGCCCGATCTCTCCCGTGTGCATGACATGCGGCGCGCAGCAGGCACAGCGATCGGTCTCTTCGATGGTCACAATGCGCACGGTACCGGTCAGTTCTTTTTTGCTGCGGTATTCCAAAGTTTCCAGTTCTGCAGCGGTAGGATAGCTGATGGTGATGGGCCGATCATCCCGTACGATGCGGTTGGCTTCTTCCTCCGCAGCAAACAATTCTTCCGCCCCAAAGGCCCCGTTCACGTCCAGAGTCATTTCTTTGGAACCCATATGGAATCCAACGTTATCCACGCCAGAGCGATTGTGGAGGACGGCGCAAAGGACGTG
>JAFVHC010000228.1 GCA_017474705.1 Bacillota bacterium | reverse complement strand
GTACCCGGATTTCCGGAAAAGACCAGATGACGCGACATGACCGTATTCTTCAGACCATGCTTCTCACGCAGGCGCTGCACCTGCAGGAGATTGACGAGACTATTGACTTCTCGCTTCACACCGTCCAGGCCGACCATGCTGTTGAGTTCGACCAGGAGGTCCTCTACGCGCGGTTTTTCCTCTGGTTGCTGCGCCGTCTGCCCTTTCTTCGGCTTCATCTTTTTCGTGGCATGGACGGGGTAGATACCATATTCCTTCATGAACTTCTCTACCATAAGCAGGAAATCCGTCAGCAGTTTGACCTCGTGATCCGTCGTTACATCGTTGCAGGCGATGAAAGCCTGACCCATTTCCTGATACGTAGCCAGAAGATAGTCAGACACTGATCCTTTGACCGGAGGATTCGTCAATTTGTGCGCTGCATCCGCCAGGACGAAATACTTCAGCGCCTTAGGGACTTCTGTTGAAAAAAGCTGAGAGTCGATGCGCTGAGCACGTTTGAACTGGTCCAGCTGGGACATCGTCATCTTCATATCGGCCGCTTCAGCAATGAAATCCAGTTCGTCCGGCGACACAGTTCCATCGGCAGTCGATAAATATACCATGAATTTAACAAACTCCGTACGCAGCAGTTCTCTGAGCGGCAGCGTCGTGCCCTTGGCCATACCGGCCTTATTCATCGCATCACAGATGCGGTAGCACATTTGTATGCGCTCAGTCAAGGTATTTTCCATCGTTTTCGTCTTCTCCTCTTATGATTCCGGATCGACCGACAGGATCACGCCGGAAGCCGCACGGCGCATCCGATTCATCATGGCCATGAACAGTCCATCTTCCTGCAGGGCTTCACCGAAAATATCAGTACAAGCATTTTCATCAAAATTACGGAGCGCACCGAACAGGCGTCTTGCCATGATATCCGGCTGTGTACGGCTCCCCAGATCCTCGATATGCACTGCGGAAAGATCCATGACCCTCCGCATATAGGCAATCCATTCGCTGCTGGCAAGTACACCTGCCTTGCCGTGTACGTCCGGCAGGTGTTCTGCCAGATATCGAGTCTTGGATCCATCGCTGCCCTTAAGCAGCACCAAAGCCCCTTTCGGAGCATAGTGACGGTATTTCATCCCAGGCGCTCGTGGATGCTCTTCTTTCGAGATCGCAAGTCCTTTAGCAACGGAAGGCTCAACCTCCACGTCTCCGACCACAGACCGCAGCATCTCAAGCGTGATCCCACCGGGTCTCAGGAGCAGCGGAACGTCCCCCGTCACATCGATGATCGTGGATTCCAGACCGACTTCGCATGGGCCGCCATCCACGATGGCATAGATCCTTCCCTGCATATCTTCCCATACATGGGACGCCGTCGTAGGGCTGGGTCTTCCGGAACGATTGGCACTCGGTGCGGCGACGGGAACATCTGCCAACCGCAGCAGTTCCATCGCTTTGGGATGGGACGGCATGCGCAAACCAACCGTTTCAAGGCCGCCGGTCGTCACATAGGGGACGTCCTCGCGCCGCGGCAGGATCAACGTCAAAGGACCCGGCCAAAACGCATCCATCAGGCGTTGTGCTTTAGCAGGGACGCTCTGTACCACTCTTCGTATGTCAAATCCGGGATAGATATGGACGATCAGCGGGTTGTCTGAAGGCCTTCCCTTGGCGGAATAGATGGCACGCACCGCATCTTCGTTCATGGCGTCGGCGCCAAGTCCATAGACCGTTTCTGTCGGGAAAGCGACGACCTGCCCCGCACGCAGCGCAAGCGCCGCATCCAACAACGGTTCGTCCTCCCGGATCCATCGTGTATCGATCTTACTCATCTCCTATTCCAACAGATATGCCTGATAGCGGCCAAGATCCGTACTGCTCAGCTGGACCTTGATATAGATCCCGTCTTCACGGTATTCTTCTTCGATGACCGAACCATTTTCGTGCAGCAGATTGATGATGCCGCCCTTATCATATGGGATCAGCAGTTCCGACGAGTGCATCTGCTTATCCAGCGCCGTTTCGACCGCAGCAAGCAGCGCCTGCTGCCCTTCTTCTTCATACGCGCATATATGCAGGATCGCTTCCGAGAGATATTCAGGACCAGCTGTTTCTCCCGGCTGCAGCAGATCATTCTTATTGAAGACCGTTATGATCGGTTTATCACCGGCTCCCAGAGACTGCATGGCATCCATGGTGATCTTCATGTTGAGCGAGGCCTTCGGATCGGAACTATCCACCACATGGACCAGCAGATCCGCATAGGCGACCTCCTCCAGCGTCGCATGGAAAGCATCGACCAGATGGTGCGGCAGTTTCTGGATGAAGCCGACCGTATCCGCCAGGATGATCTCCCGGCCGTTCGGCAGTTCCAGGCGTCTTGTGGTGGTATCCAGTGTGGCGAAGAGCTTGTCCTCTTCCAGCACACCTGCCTGCGTCAGCCGATTGAAGATGGTCGATTTGCCGGCGTTGGTATACCCGACCAGCGCGACCATGGGTACCTCGTTTTTCTTTCTGCGGCTGCGGCGAATATCCCGCTGTGCCGTGATCTCTTCCAGTTCTTGCCGAAGCGCCGCGATGCGGCCGCGGATATAACGGCGGTCCAATTCCAGTTTCGTTTCACCTGCGCCTCTCGCATGGACACCGGATCCACCGCCCTGTCGTGACATGGTAGCACCAAAGCCGGACAGACGGCTCAGTCGATATCGTAATTCCGCCAATTCGACTTGCAGCTGGCCTTCCCTGGTATGTGCGCGCATCGCGAAGATCTCCAGGATCAAAGTCGTACGATCCAGGATCTGTACGTCCAGCAGATCTCCCAGGTTGCGCAGTTGAGCCGGCGTCAGTTCATCATCAGCGATCACCCCGTCGGCATCGGTCTCTTTCAGGAGTTCCTTCAATTCCTCGATCTTGCCCGTTCCGAAATAACTGCGGGCCGAAGGTACTTCCAGCGGCTGGATCATACGGCCGGCTTCTGCTCCGCCCGCGGTCTCCAGCAAAGACCGAAGTTCGTCCAATGATGCATCTGCCGAAAGCGGCGCACGGCCGGTCTCGACAGCGATCAGTATATAACGGCGGATCTCTTCACCCGTATCAATCATCCGCAGAGGCTCCTTCCTGC
>JAFVHC010000227.1 GCA_017474705.1 Bacillota bacterium | reverse complement strand
CAAACGGATCTTTTTACCCTCTGCTTTGGCAGCTTCGATCTGCGCAGCTGTAACATGGGTGATCCCCTCCGTAGGGATATCTTCATAACGCACCGTGTGTCCGCTGATCATGGAAGCGATGATCGCCAGTTTCCTGCAGGAATCGATCCCTTCCACGTCGGCTTCCGGGTCGCGCTCTGCATATCCCTTGGCCTGGGCTTCTGCAAGCGCCGAGTCATAACTCAGCCCCTGCTCCATGCGGGACAGGATATAGTTGGTCGTCCCGTTGAAGACACCTTCTACAGAAAGGATCTTCTCCTGCGCCAGGCTGTGCCTGATGGTCCTAAGGACCGGGATCCCGCCGCACACACTGGCTTCAAAGAAAAAGTCGGTCTGATGGTCGGCAGCGGCCTGCATGAGCTCCGCACCGTACGCTGCGACGAGCGCTTTATTGGACGTTGCCACACACTTACCCGCCAAGAGCGCTTTCTGTACGAACTCAAACGCCGGATGCAGCCCGCCCATGCATTCTATGACGACATCGACCTCCGGATCGTTCACGATGTCATCGATCTCTCTTGTCAGCACACGACTGACAGGATGGTCCCCAAAGGTCCGCAGATCCAGCACATAGGCTGTCTCGACCGGTTCTCCCAGATATCGTCGTATTTGATCCTGATTCTCCGTCAGGACTTTCCATACACCCGACCCGACGGTACCGAATCCAAGAATGGCAGCTTTCATGAATGGTTTCTCTCCTTTATTCACGTGCGACGATTTTGATCTCATGGATGCCGGTCACCTGCCGCATCGCTTCGACCATATCTCCCAGGCAGACAGAATCCTCTTTCAGCTCGATGCTGAGAGAAATATCCGCAAGTCCATTGATGGGGATCGACTGATGGATGGTCAGGATGTTGGCCCGTCCCTCTCCCACGACGGTCAGCAGCTGCGACAGTACACCGGGTTCATCTTCCAATGTACAAGACAGCGTAACGATCTTCTTGCTCGTAGTGTCCGTAAACGGTTCGATCATGTCTTTATATTTATAGAATGAACTGCGGCTGATGTTCAGAAGCTTGGCCGCCTCCTGCACACTTGCTGCTTCGCCCGTTGCAAGCATCCTTTTGGCTTCCACAACTTTGACGTAGACGTCGGGCAATGCTCTGCGGTCTACGATGAAGTACTCGACCTGATAAGACATCTGATTCTCCTTCAAAATTTTACACATGTTCAGCCCTGGGACTGTCCACTCCGAGGCGACATGTGTACATGCGTCATATAATATATCACATATCGCATATATCGTCAATGTTTTTCTACTCTCGCAGCCGTTTCTTTTCTCTTTGTCCGATCAAAGAAAAAAGCGCTTCCCTCCGCCCCAAAAGAGCATTCAGGAAGCGCATATGCTTTTGCTTCTGGCTTACTCGCCGCCGTTCAGACAGACGTCGAGTTGATCCAGGATATCCTGGAACTGCGTATAGGCGCAAGCGAACCACGTCTTGTCACCGACGTTGGTCACATAATAGAATTCACCGGAACGATCGTAGGTGATCTCATGCGTGCTTCCATCCAGGAAGACATATTCGATCTTCAACGTATCGTTCTCGTCGATCTACGGGTCTTCTCCATAGATCTCATAGTCGGACATGATGCCGATCAATGTCGTGTACAGTCCGCGGAAAGCCTTCTCTTCGATCAACTGACCATTGATCTTGAAGACCTGATCCTGCACTTTGTTGCCATCCTCATCGACGGTCTCTTCACCACGTTTGAATTCCAGATCATAGGTCTGACCCTGTATCGTGAACTTCATGGATTCCACGTTGTCGATGTTGTTCATATACAGGACACGCTGTACATACATGTACGGATCGAACTCGAATTTATCGACCTCGCTCTTCGGCACGCCCAGTACGTCGTCGGATTTGGCAAAGCGGAAATAAACCATCTGCTTGCCTTCTTCATTCGTATACTCGTTACCGAAGGTATAGTCGTTGGTCGTGTACAGATAATGCATGCCGGTCTCTTCATCAAGTACGAAATCATCTTTCGTCAGCGTCGTATCATAACCGGCTTCGATCGCATCCAGGAATTCACTCATTTCCGTTTCCGTGATCTCGGTACGGAACGTCAGAACGACATGATGGACCGGCTTCTCGCCAAGACCGTATTTGTCCAGATCCGTAGCATGATCCTCGATCTGCTCTTCCGGAAGGATCGTATCAGGCATCGCCTGGAAGATATCCGTCAGATTGCCTGTGACGAAGAACTGCTTGTCGTACGCGAAATTCTCACCGTAAGACAGCTTCATGACGCCGGCGTTATAGTATTCCAACGTATCGCCCTTGTCATCGATACCGGCATATGTGATCTCGGTATTGCGTCCATCTGCGTTTTCGATCAGCAGGTAATATATCTCACTGGCATCTTTATGGATATCCAGCGAATTGATGAATCGCAGGTTACGGGTGGTGAAAGTGGCAGTATTGCCCGCATTGCGGCCCAGCGTATAGATCGCTTTGTCTCCTTCGACCATACCGTAGTAATACTGGCCGTCTGCCGTCCGGTTGCCGACATAGATGGTCTCACTGGTCCCATCTTTGAAAGTAGCAGAGATGGTGGAGATCGGCTCGGCCAGGCCGAAATCCTCCAGATTGCGCTCATTGGCTACCGCGTCAGGATCCGCCATACGATTGGCGAACAACGAAGTGGTAAGCTCGAGCGTATTATTGACACTGGTGTGATCCAGCGTCCATTCCTCATGTCCTTTGATCGTCCAGTGGAAATCCGGATCATTTTCTTTTTCTTCCGTATAATTGATCGTGAAATCATCCAGCGCATTCTTGATGTGGATCGACTGCACGTCGTCTACTGTAAAATCCAGGATGTGTCCATATCCCTGATACGAAGAATCCGATTCGACTTCCTGCCCGTCTTTGCTCTCTTCCACAGGCTTGTTCTTCTGGATGTAAGAGACGACCGTATAGCCCACGATCACCAGGACCAAAGAAACACAGAGAAGGATCAGTTTCTTACTGCGTTTCATAGCTTCTTCCTCCGCATCCAGATGAAGACGCCGATGCCGATGATGATCAGCGGGATCACGATGACGAAGACGATACCGCCGGTGATCGCGACGCGCATGGTATTGAGCAGGTTCTCACTGGAGAATTCCTTCGGAGGAATATACAGCGTCGATACCTGATCCTGCATGTAGCTGCAGATGTTCAGGAACAGCTGATAGTTGCCGTTGGTCACCAGTCCGGAGGCAGCTTCATAGTCGATGAAGGAGGAAGAACCGATCACACAGAGTTCCGCCGTAGCAACGTTATTGCCGAGCTGTTCCTGTTCGACCGCCATCATGACCAGGTTGAACGGGCCTTTTTCATCTCCCTCTTCATACGCGAGCATGGAATTGCCTTCAGCTTTGATCAGCGCGCCTTCAGATGTATACAGCAGCGTGGTGAGCTTGGTCAGACGGTTGCGGTCCGCGCTTTCCTTGATGGAAGCAGGCGCCAGGAGCAGCAGCTGCGTATTGCTCTGCAGGTTCTGGATGATCTCCGTCATGTCGTCTTCCGTCTGCATATTCGGGATGATCAGCTGCGGATAGGAATAGTAATGCGCATCGTCGGTCTCAATGATGAAACCGCTGCGGTCGACAGACATACCGAAACGTGTCAGCAGACGGTCGAAATTCTTCATCTCCGGCAGATTGTACTCAAACATGAAAATCAGGCGTCCGCCGAGCTCCATGTAATCCAGGAGCGTATCATATTCCAAGTCGGTAATATCGGTCTTCGGATTGTTGATCAGGATCGTATTGTAGTTTTCCGGACTGATCTCGTCACCGGATACCATGTTCAGAGAATACACATCGAAGTTGGAGGTGTTCAGATATCCTGTCACACGGTCGTCCAGCATCGTCTCGCCATGTCCGACCAGCTGATACAGGGCAGGCGTCTTCTCGGACGTGACGTACTGTACAGCACCGGTGATGGCCGCTTCCGCGTTCCAACCGGAAACACGATAACCATTTTTCGATGACTGATCATAGGAGAACTGCAGCATGTCCGCCAAAGCCAGGATCTTATAGCGTCCGGTCTCCTTGTTGGTTACGACGACATTGCCGCTGGTGATGGTCTCGTTCGGACCTTTCAGGAACTGATTCGCGAAAGCCGGGTCTCCGACCGGGTCTTTCAATTCGAAATGCAGGTGCTTGTTCAGCGCTTCATATCGTTCCAGGAAATTGACGACCATGGAGTTGTAAGTGCTGGTCTCTTCACCGGATACATAGAATCCATAGATATCCACATCCTGATCCAGTTCGTCCAGGATCTCCATCGTCTCGTCGGAAACAGTATATAATTCCTCTTGGGTCAGGTCGATCGTCAGGTTCAGTTTTTCGAACAGCAGGTTGACCACGACCAGGATCACGACGCAGATCACGGTCACGATGGCCGCGTATCCGCCATACTTAAGATTTTTATTGCGTCTTGCCGCGTTTTTGAAATCCAGTTTAGCCATGACAGGTCCCCCTTAACTCCAACGTCTTTTCTCAATGCGCTGTACCGTCAGGAAGACGAACAGGATGGACAAAGAGACATAGAACAGAATGTGGGCAAACGTAAAGATGCCGGAATAGAAGTCGGCATAACGGGCTGTGATACTGATCCAGTTCAGCGTTTTCGAGACCAGGCCGTCATATACGGACGGTTTCAGGAAATACAAAGCGATCAGCGCACCAAGGCCGATGACGCCGACTGTCGCGGACAGATAGACGTCCTTGATGGTACGATACAGGAACCAGATCAGGAGCGCCAGGCAGACGACGCACATACCGACCGCGAAAGTGATCGTGGACGGCAGCATATCGCCGATACCTCTGGCGATGAACATCAGCAGGAAGACTGCGATGGATACGACCAGCGCGACGATGGGGTTATTGGTGCAGGCGGAGATGAACATGCCGATGGAGATGAAGGCAATGCCCATCAGATACAGTGCGATATAGGCGCCGACCACACGGGGGACCGGCAGATTGCCGCCCAGGCCGACGATGGTCAACGGCTGCGGAAAGGTCAGCACGACAGTGATGGTGAAGACCGTAAGGGCCGAAGGAATTTGCCGACCACGATCTGTACGGTACTGACCGGAGCCGTAAACAGCATCTGATCGGTCTTGCTCTTGAGCTCATCCGCGAACAGACGCAT
>JAFVHC010000022.1 GCA_017474705.1 Bacillota bacterium | reverse complement strand
GCGCTGGCCATGGTCAGCGGCATGATCAGACCGACACCGGAGCCCAGGAGCGCCTGCACCGCCAGCAGAGACGCCAAAGAGGCAGTGCGGGGATATAACAGACACGCTGCGGCGATCGCAGTAAATCCTGCGGACAGGATCACTTTTCTCCTGAATCGCGGAGACAGTATGGTACCGGAGAAATGAGACAGGATCGTATTAGGCAGGAGATTGGCCACTGACAGAAAGCCTAATTGCGCAGTCGTAACGCCGATCACATCTCTGGCCCAGTTCTGCACAAACCCTTGCACCGTAGCCCAGACGACCAACTGGTAGATCGCTGCCAATACCGTTCCACTGATCAACTGCGGATTCTTTGCTACTTCCAGGAACCCTTTGACAGTCATCGGTTCTCCCGTCGGCGCCTGCTCTTTGACACGGGACATGATGATGAGTCCAACGACAGCCGCTGCCGCTGCCAGAAGGAAGGCCCAGATCTCTCCCAATCGGCCGGCCAGTTGCGCACCGATGAGCATGGCCAGGACCTGGGACCCACACTGGGGCACGATGATCCGGCTCATGGCTTTCGTGACCTGATCTCCCTTATAGCTCGAAGCATACAGTACGGAGAAATTGACCCAGGTCGCCGCCATCATACCTGCCATGCCGCGGAAGATCAGGACCGCTTCCGCAAGCCCTGTCGGGATCTTGTCCCGCCCGGCCAGCATCGCAACGATCGTCAGTCCTGCGGCCGAAACGATCGAAAGCACAAAGCCGATCATTACGAAAAGCTTGCGCTTTTTCAATATATCCGACACGATGCCCAAAGGGATCCTCAGGATCATCTGCGTAAGGCCGTAGCTTCCGACGATCATGCCCGCTACCGTCTTTGCCGCACCCAAGGTATTCGTCGCGTACGTTGTCAAAAACGATGGGTACGTATAGACCGAGAACCAGAACAAGAACACTGAAGCAAGCAGATACCATTCATTCTTTTTTTCGTTGGTCATAATAGATTCAGTTTTCTGAAGGTTCAATCGTATCTTCCTTTATTTCCAGGCATAGCATCGTCATGTCATCAAACTGCGGCGCATGCCAAACGAAGGTATTGACGTCATTTCTGACACCGTCCAGGATTTTCTCAGGAGATTTTTCCTTATGCTCATTCAGGGAATCCAGCATACGCTCAAGTGTGAACATCTGATTCTCTTTATCCGTTGCTTCAGGAACTCCATCCGTATAAAGGAACAATTTATCCCCTTTATTGAGTTGGATCTCTCTGTCCTGATATTGGATCCCATCTATACCGCCGAGGACAAAGCCGTGTTTTTCTTTCGTGATCTCAAACTGACCGCCTTTACGGTATATTGCCGCATCCTCATGCCCCGCGTTCGCATATACCATGCGTCCTGTGGTCGTGTTCAGGATCCCCAGCCAGACGGTCACGAACATATCAGCGCGATTGCGCTTGCAGATGCTTTTATTCACATAGGCGAGTATCTCACTGGGCGTACCACCCATACGGGCTCTACTCTCGATCAGGATATTGGTCAGCATCATGAACAATGCCGCAGGAATACCTTTGCCGGAAACATCCGCCATGACCACCGCCAACTGATCCCGATGGATCAGGAAGAAATTGTAGAAATCACCACCAACTTCTTTTGCAGGGTCCATCGATGCGTGGATCTCAAAATCCTTTCGATGAGGGAACGCCGGAAAGACGTCCGGCAAGGAATCCTTCTGGATCGTAGCGGCGATCGAAAGCTCTGCTCCGATCCTTTCTTTGTCCGCTGTCGCTTTCGTCAGCGTATCGATATTCTGCAGCATTTCGGTCTCCATGGAATCGATGGATCCGGCAAGATCTCTGATCACGTCATAATGACTGATCTCCACAAGAGACTCTCCCTTGGTTCCTTCCTGCGCAAAGCGTGTGGCTTCTTCCGACACTTTAGCTACTGGTCCGATGATCGCTTTACGAATGAATAACGATGCCAAGACCGATATCAGGACGACCATCACAAAGACCTGAGAGAGGATCAGCAGATAATAGGGCTTCAACGCATCGACCATTTCTCTGACCGGACGCTGCATGCACAATATGGCAGTGACGATACCTTCCGAGTTTTTGATCGGCACCATCGTGGTGATATGCGGATGCTGCCCATCCGTAGGATTCATACGAAACACCGTTTCATAAGGCGCTTTCTGCTCGTAAAGGGCCCTGTATTTCTGCCGGTATTCATTATTGGTGGCGCCGCGTTTATACCCTAGGTTCCATTCCCGATAATTGGAATTATCGACGCTGTTGTTGACCGGGTTGAAAATTGAAGCGAACTGACCGTAATCTTTCTGATCCACGCGGATGACGTAGATCATCGAAACGTTCAGCTTTTGACAGCAGATCTCCAACTGTTCTTTTGTCTTGTTATATTCCTCTTTTTCTCTGCCCTGGAGGAATTCATCGATCAGATCCCCATTGACGTAAGCCGCGGCAGAATCCGCCATATGATACGTAACGGTTGAATACTCGTTTTTGAACGCATCGACGATACATCTATAGCCAATGATAGCCACCGCCAGGCCGAAGATCAGCATCAGCCCGACCAGGCTCCCGATCACATTGAGCGACATACTGTGCCGCATTTTTTCCTTTAAACTCATTCTGCCACCGTCTTCTTATTGATCTTTCCATCTCCCTATCAATAATCAAATGAATTATGATCCACTTGGATCGTTGTCGTTGTTTTTTCGTCTTTGTAGGGCTTTCGGATCTCGATCAGATTCAGGACCGTATACCCTTTTGAGCGAAGGAAGCGGATCATGGTCTCATTGTTAGGATGCACGTAATTGTACACGGTCTCTTCCCCCATAGACGCCGCGATCTCCTCCGCTTTCCGGAACAGCAATGACGCGACACCTTTGCGACGGTACTCTTCCCGGACAAAGATCTGTTCGACCCAAAGGCAGTACCCATCGACCCGGCAGACGATGTAACCGGCCAGGATCCCATCCTCTTCCGCCGCGTAGACAGGAAAACCGGAATCCAGGAATTCTATTATTTCTTCTTGGCCCGATGCAATGTCCGGCTGGGACTGTATACCCTTGAATGCTTTTAGTGTCACGCGAAAGTCGGCGACCAGCGGCGCAACACGCACTGCACCGTTTCGATCGACCCTGATCAATTCCATCTTCTTCTCCTGTTCTTTAAGTCTGCTGTATCGTTCGTTCCGGCATATGGGCAAACAACAGCCGTTTAGGATCATGTGTCAAAACATGATCCCAATCCGTTTTCAGCAGTACATTGTTCTCATATGCCTCAATATACTCATAGGGTTCCAGATCTCCGACAAAGCAATTTCCATCATCCAGAACAAGCGTAATACTGTCCGCACTGTGACTG
>JAFVHC010000226.1 GCA_017474705.1 Bacillota bacterium | reverse complement strand
TGCCGCGCTGTTCTCCGCAAATTTCTTTTATCTGCAACGAGGTCCCTGGCTCACAATATGTGTCATTATATATTATAGTTTTTTCTTTTTGATCATCAGTCATTCTATCTCATTTTCTCTAGTTAATAAAAAAGAAGAGAGGATGACCTTCATCATCCTCTCTTCGCATAAGCGTTGATTTTTCAACCGTTTCAGGTGTTTACTTGAAATATCTCTCCAGCAGACCCTTCAGAGCCTTGCCGTGTCGGGCCTCGTCGCGGGCCATTTCGTGAACGGTGTTGTGGATGGCGTCCAGGCCGTTCTTCTTGGCGCACTTGGCCAGATCGGTCTTGCCCTGGACGGCGCCGAATTCGCAGTCGACTCTCCAGGCCAGGTTCTTCTTGGTGGAATCGGTCATGTTGGGTTCGAGCTCGGAGCCCAGCAGTTCCGCAAACTTGGCGGCGTGCTCTGCTTCTTCCCAGGCTGCCTTTTCCCAATACAGGCCGATCTCGGGATAGCCTTCTCTGTGGGCGACTCTGGCCATGCACAGATACATGCCGACTTCGGAGCATTCGCCCTGGAAGTTGGCCTTCAGCTGTTCGATGATGTAAGCCTTATCCTCTTCGGGTACGTTGTCGAGGTTCATGCCGACGCCGAACACGTGCTCGGAAGCCAGAGGAGCGGATTCATCCATTTCCTTGAACTTGCTGCCGGGGACTTTGCATACGGGGCAGGCGAAATCGGCGGGCATTTCCTCGCCTTCATAGACGTAACCGCAGACGGGGCATACGAATTTTTTCATGTTTTTCTTCTCCTTTTTGTCATGTCGCATGAAGCGATAACAGTTAACTTTTTCAACAGTTTCATTATAATCAAAACGGCTCTGCTTGTCACCCCCTTGAAAGCGGATAGGCGCAGGGAGTATAATAAATTTTAGCGCAAACGCTGATCAGTAATAGACTTTTACGGAGGATAAACGTATGAACAGAGCATGGATCGAGCTGGATTCTGCAGCACTGAAACACAACCTGGAAGAACTCAGCAAGGAGTTCGACCCCAAGACCGGCATCATGGGCGTGGTCAAAGCCAACGGTTACGGCCACGGCGCCACCCAGATCGCGGCGAAGCTCAACGAATTCGGCATCGACCACATCTGCGTGGCAGCCCTGAGCGAAGCCATCGAACTCAGAGAGGCCGGCATCAAAGGCACCATCATCATCCTGGGCTATACGGCTCCCGGATTTGCCATGGAACTGTACCGCAATCAGATCACCCAGACCCTCGTCAGCATCGAATATGCGAAGCAGCTGGACGAAGTCTTCGGCAAGATGATCGAGGCCACCATGCCCGAGAACAAGGACGCCAAGCTGCTGGCCAACATGGCCATCGACACCGGCATGCACCGCATCGGCGTCGCCAAGGACGATTACGACACCATGGTGGAATTCTACAACCTGAAGCACATTAAATGCACCGGCATGTTCACCCATCTGCCCGTCGCAGATACCGGAGAAGAACAGCACGTGGAATTTACGAAGGGCCAGATCGAAGCGTTCTTCCGGGCGAAGCACGAACTGGAAAAGAGAGGCGTCGACCCCGGTTACGTCCACTGCCAGAACTCCCTGGGCAGCATCAATTACTCTCCGCTGCCCGAGGCGGACTACGCGCGCTTCGGCATCTGCATGTACGGCGCGCAGCAGGTCTATGAGGACTACGTCAAGCGTCCCGTCCATCTGGAACCGGTCATGACCCTGAAGGCCCACATCGCCTCCGTGCGCGAGATCGCGCCGGGCGAGACCGTCGGCTACGGCAGAACGTTCACCGCGGAAAGACCCACGAAGATCGCGACCCTGTGCATCGGCTACGCAGACGGCGTGCCCCGCAACCTGTCCGGCGGCAAACTGAAGGCCATCGTGCACGGCCAGATCTGCCAGGGCGCCGGCCGCATCTGCATGGACCAGATGATGCTGGACGTCACCGATATCCCCGACGTCAAGATGGGCGACGTGGCTATCCTGCTGGGCAGAGACGGCGACAAGGCGATCTATGCGGAAGACTGGGCAAGAGATGCCGGCACCATCACCGACGAGATCTTCACCAGACTGAACAAGCGCATCGAGAACAACGGATTTGTGAAGTAGCGGGCCGGAAGCCCGGGCACAAAGCGCATCTCGGAAGGGATGCGCTTTTTCCATGCGTTTTATAGTATGATCCCATTGTAATACCTTACAAATTGTCAGGTAAGAACGCCGGATATTCGTGATATAGTGATTGTAATAAGAAGAAATCATCGGAAGGAGGTCCCGTCATGATCCATAATCTGAAACAAGAAATAGAATCCGTTCTGCCGGAGGTCATCGCGATCCGCAGAGACATTCACCGGCATCCTGAAACGGGTTTCAAGGAGTTCCGCACGTCCCAGATCATCAAGGATTATCTGAAAGATCTGGATCTTGACAGCATTCAAGAATGTGCCGGCACCGGAGTGATCGCCACGCTGAACGACGGAAAACCCGGCAGGAGGGCTATGATCCTGGCGGACATCGACGCGCTGCCCATGGAGGAAAAGAGCGGAGAGCCTTTTGCTGCGGAGATCAAGACCGCCGGACACTGCTGCGGTCACGATGCGCACGCCGCCATTCAGCTGGGCATCGCCAAGATCCTTGCCGCGCACCGGGACGAGATCCCGGGAAGCATCGTCTTTCTGTTCCAGCCCAACGAGGAGGATGCCGGCGCGCAGATCATGATCGATGATGGCGCTGTGGAAAAGGCCGGCCATCCCGACGCGATCTTCGGCAGTCACAACAGTCCGGCGATCCGGCTCGGCCAATTCGGCGTCGTTCCCGGTCCTTCGATGGCGTCCAGCTATTACTATAAGATCGTAATCCATGGGAAAGGCGGGCATGGTGGCAGACCACATATGGCGGTGAACCCCGTCGACGCCAGCGCTTTTGTGTTGATCGCGATCAAAAATATGCTGACCGCGGAGCAGAACGCCCTGAACCCGACTGTCATTACGAACTGCATGAT
>JAFVHC010000225.1 GCA_017474705.1 Bacillota bacterium | reverse complement strand
TTAAGGCTCGATCCCCGTCCATCTCCGCGTCCAGGCAGGAACAGTTCAGCAGCAGTTCGATGCCCGGCTGGAAACGGACCTTTTCATACAGGATCCCGTCCCACACCGAGTAGTTCATATCCGGGTTGCGGTAGAGGTTCTCTAGTTTGAATTCCTCGATCAGACCCGTCTCCGCGTGATCCCTGCCATGCGCGCCGCACACCCACATGCGGATCTCGCTGGAGGCATTGCCGCCCAGCACCGGGCGGTCCTGCATCAACAGGACCCGACTGCCATGACGGGCTGCCGCAATGGCCGCGCACATGCCGGACAAGCCGCCCCCGACCACGCAGATCTCGGTCTTGTGGACGATCGTTTCAAAAACACTCATGATGATCCTCCTGATCGCAGCGGGATCCGGATATTGAAGGTATCCTCGTCCCCTTCATGGACTCTGGCCGCACATAGAAGGTACGTTGGCCGTCCCTCTTCAAAAAAGATCTGCGGCCGCTCCAGATTGTCCACCGGCTGGACATAGTCGCCGTAATCGATCAGCCGCTCATAAGCCAGCGGATGGGCGGCGGGCTGCCAGGCCCTTCCGTCGATGGAAGTGAACAGTGCGGTGCTGCCCTTCTGCGCTCTGGTGAAGTACCCTTGAAAATCCTTGACCAGCGCGTAGTAACGGCGCTCTTTCGCATCATACCAGATGAAAGGATCCTCCACGGACCAACCGTTCTCCGGATTCACCAGCAAAGGCTCGCCAAACTTCGTGAAGGGTCCCATCGGGTCCTCCGCGATGGCCGCGGCGCAGATCACGTCGCCGCCTTTGGGCATCGTCCCATATTTGGACACCGCTTTGTACACCATCAGGACCCGGCCTTCCGGGGTCACGCAGGCGGTGGGATTGGAGGTCATCAAGGAATCGACTCCTTCGGGTGAAATATCGATGACCGGTCCATTGCTTTTGTGCCATGCGCCTTCCGGATCTGTGGTCCACGCCGCTCCGATCCGCTGATGGTTGCGATGGTCCCAATACGCTCCATTGCCATAATTGGCCATATAATAGAGCACGATGCGGTCCTGCCACAGGATCACGGTAGGGTTGTGTGCACAGTCCCTGTCCCAGCCGGAACCTCCTTCGATCGGAAAGAGTTTTTTCACCGGTCGGAACGGACCGTCCACCGTGTCACTCTTCGCCAGCGCGATCTCCGAATGGGTGACCCAGCCATCGAATCCATACTCTTTTTTCCAACGGGAATAGGCGAGATAATAAGTGTCCCTCCATCGGAACATGCTGCCGCACCAGATATAATAGCCTTCTTCCCGAAATTCCATGCAAGGCGACGTCGGCCGTAAAAGATCGTGAAACTCCATGCTCTGTGTCCTTATTGCCACGCACCACTGTATCCTATGGTGACCGCAGAATTCGTGGCTCCCGCCGCCATACATTCCTGGATCGGACGCTGTGCCAGCCAGGCCATCAGAAAACCCGCGATGTAGCTGTCGCCCGCACCCATGGTATCCACAACCTCACAAGGCACGATCCCATATCGATAGAAGTCGGCACCATCGTATGCCAGGCTGCCTTTGCTGCCCCGTGTCGCAATGACGACCTTCGGCCCCGAAGCATGCAGTGTCTGCAATGTTTTGCACAGTTCAGTTTCATCGCTCTCATCATCAGAGAAGAAAAACAATGTCGTATACGGGATCGCGACCTGCGCAGCTGTGGCAAACGGGCGCTCCGCCGCATCGAAGGCCGTAGGCACGCCACGGGCATGGATAGGGGCGAAGGACTGCTCCGCATGGCCCCAAAGCGCGCTGACCACCAGGTCGTGGCTGCAGAGGAACTCCACATCCTGCATTCCGGGTCGGAAATCTGCCAGCACGCCTTCATCATACGCTCCAAACACACGATCTCCATCCCTCATGGTGACATGGCTGATGGCGGTGCTTCCCGGCTGCACGTGCACATGGCTGACGTCGATCCCCTTGTCCCTGAGTGCCTGCACCAGCAGCGCGCCATAGGCATCGGTGCCGGCCGCGCCTACATAGGACGCTTCTCCGCCCAGCCGGCGCACGTAGACCGCTACATTGACCGGATTGCCGCCAGGAAAGGCCTGGCCGGTCTCATCATAATAGTCGATACAATTATCACCAACACAACCGATCTTCATGATACACCTCAATACTCGATCTTGCGATAATAGCGCCGCAGGCTCATGTCATGTCCGGTAAGTTCCACCAAGTGTGCATCGATCCGATTTGTGACGGCATGCATCACCAGATGGCACACGGCCGGGCGATACTTCGCATCGATGCCAGGAAGTCCATAATCCTTCGTATCGATCACCGTATAGTTCCGGCAGACTTTGGGCAGGAATCGTGCCACGCGCTCTCCCAACGGCCGCTGCGCATCCTCTCCGATAAATACAGTGACCGGGGTATCTTCTTCCACGATCTCCAGCATTCCGTGGAAGAATTCCGCTGCATGGATGGACTTGGTGCGCAGCCAGTGCATCTCTTCCCAATAGCACATGCCATAAGAGTAGGTCGCCCCATACAGGGTTCCCGCACCGACAAAATAGTGCAGGGCATCCGCCTTATGGGCTTCAGCAAAAGCCCGTGCGAATTCGTCTGCCTCTTGTTCCACAGCGACCAACGCTTCCGGAAGGTACTGATCGAACTGCGCATACATCGCATCATATTCAGGCATCACACCCTCATGCTGCATGAACCGATCTGCCGCCATGAAGAACTTCAGCTGCTCATTGCCTGGATATGTGATACACGCATCCACGAGAGTAGCAAGTTCCGCATCCGCAGTGTCGATGAACCCCAGGATCCTGGCTCCGGTGGTCTTTGCTTTTTCCACCGCTTCCACGATTTCCTTCGTGGTTCCTGATACAGATGATAAGATGATGCAGGTACCATCGCTGATTCGCTGATCGCCTGTGGTGCAGTACTCCGCTGCATTGATGGCAAAGGTTTCCAGGCAGGAACGTTCTTTCATGTGGCAGACGGCCTGAAGGCAGCTGGCCCATGTCCCGCCGATACCCAGCCAGCATAAATTCTTCAGCCCTTCCTCCCAAACCTGGTCAACGATCTGCTCGATCCTTCCCCTAAGCGCCAGTGCTCCACGCACACTGCTCACCTTTTTGCAGATATCGATCATACCTGCCCTCCTTCCTTTTCATCGATCTTTCTAGAAGATCATTTTCCTGCCTTTCTTTCCCTGGCCGCAAAGATCAACGGAACGAAGGTCAGCACGATCAATGCGGTGGAGATCAGGAACAGAACGTGGGTCGGCAGGAACGCCGTCATACCGTTCGCGTCGGTGATCTGACCGTTCCGCTTGATGATCGGATTGGCGATCAGCGGTGAAACGACCCAGGGAATGAGCACGAAGAAGATGATGCGGAACCCTTCGAACTGGCCTTTGGCCTCCTCCGGGAACAACTGCTTCATCCAGACGGAAGTCACCTGCATGAACATGATGTAGCCGCAGCCGAAGAAGAACATGCCGATCAGCAGATTCCAGTTGAGGATCGTCGACGGATCCACGTTCCCCGGACGACCGAAGATCCCCAAAATGCCCACACCGACGACGCTGAGCACGATCGCGACCGAAGCCGCCAGGACAAAACGGTTCTGATTCAGCATACGGGATGCGGGAATGACAGACAGCATCCCCAGGATCAGCGCGATGCCCTGGATGAGGCCGATGTTATCGGGCGAGAAACCAAGATAATAGATCATGTAGTTGCCGACGTGCGGATAATATACATTGAACGCGATGAAGTAGACGGTCAGCACCAGGAACACCCAGATCAGTTCCTTGTTTTTGGCCAGCTCATGATAATTGAAAGCGGAGAACAGCTGCCTCCAGAAACCGCCCCGTTTGTTCGGTTTCAACCCCGGCGCATCCTTCACGAAGAACAGCGCGCAGATACCGCAGATGATCACGAGACCGCCCATGACGACGAACAGCCGCATATAGTTATCGTTTTTGCCGATCAGCATACCGCCGACCACAACATCTTCGGGCTTGCGTTGATCCAGTTCTTCATTCGAGCTGAACAGGATGCACTCAATGCCAAGCTGACTGAATCCGTTTTTTGCAGTACGGCATTCTTCATTCCAAGGTTCGCCTGCAAATGCATGAATAAAAGCTCTCATCTCCGCTCCTTCAATATCCCATAACCTTATTTTACTGTCCATTCGGCATGTACTTCTACAGACATAGACTTAAGTTTTCCTGAAATCTCATCAGATAAACTATAGTCGCTATAATCCACAATGCCTCTCACTCTTTCACATTCCATAAACTCTGTATGTCTTCCACCTTGTTCTTCTGCTTTTTCCAGACATTCCACTTCAAG
>JAFVHC010000224.1 GCA_017474705.1 Bacillota bacterium | reverse complement strand
TCAAATGCCCCTATTTCGCTCAGAAAGGCCCCTATTTCGCGTTCTGGCTTTCAGATGGAGAATCTACCGTCCGCACACCCAGAGGCATGCTGTGCCTCAAATCTGCAAGAATCTGATAGGCATCCGCATGGTATGCGACTTCGACAAACAAAAAAAGGCCCTCTCGGATTATCTCCGAGAGGGTCTTCGTCTGCTTATTCGATTGTCAGCCGGCAGTGACTTTCGCCTGTTCCAGCTTCAGCTCTTTCACCATAGCTTCGATCAGTGCCCGGGTGGTATCTTCGACATGAGAAGGATTGACGATAAAGCCTTGTTGGTACAGCAGATCAACAACATACTTCAGCTTTTCCTTTCCTTGGTCGGAAGTGTACAGCTGTTCAGCTGCGTATACGCCGGTTTTGACTGCGGCCCGAAGAACCTCCAACTGATCAGTGCTCAGCTTTTCCTTCGCAACCGGGATCAGGTACCGCATCAGCAGCGCGAAGATCAGGGTAAGCACCGTCAGAATGATTTGTGTAAGATCGATTTGCATGGAACCTTCTCCTTTTCTCATCCGAAGCTAAGAAACTTCGTCATCATGTACCAGCCTTTGCGGTTTCGGTATGTCACCGTGCACCAGTCATCCTTGTAAACCAGCACGGTAACCACTGTTCCAACCGGAAGCTCATCATAGTTCTTGCACCTGGTGGAGGGCTTTTCCCGGAGTTTTACCGGCTTTCCGTTGTCAGCTTCCACAGTGGCGGTGATAATCGTCTGCGCTGTGGTGCTGTCGGTTGCCGGAACATCCGTAGTGGGCTTGGATGGTGTCTGAGCAGCTGCGCCATAGTCGATGTACCTGGCTTTCATCTGCGCAGCATACTTCCATTTGCCGATTGCCGTGTCTGTTTTAGCAGTCGGGCCGGTCATGTGGATGATCTGCAGCGGGTGAACGCTCTTCACCACCCCAATGTGGTTGTAGTCCTTAAGATCGCCGTTGTACTCGCTCCCGCCCTGCTTATATTTTTCCGGAAGCCTGTAGTTTGAGGCTCCCGGATCCAGCGCCTTGAACACAACATCGCCGATTCTGAGATCTGTGATGCCGGTGATCCTCCGGATGTTTTCGACCTGGTTCCGAAAGGTATAGTTGGTGCCGGTCGTTTTCAGGACGAGGCCATTCTGCTTCAAACCGTATTTGATCATGCCGATGCAGTCACACATCTTTTTGTTGCTGCATCCCTTTTGATACTGCGGTTTCGCGTCTACAATCTCCTGACAGGAGTTAACGAATTTGTTAACCGCTACAGCCATTATCCGTTTCCTCCTTCATCTTCATCTTCGCTCACAGCTTCCGCATCGCTATCGTCTCCCTTCACTGTTTTGCTACCGGCAATGCTCTGGCCGATGCCTTTCAGACTCAGCTCCATTTTCGTCTTTTCCAGCATGGCCAGCAGGCCCTTCTCATAGGTGCTGTTCTTCGTGTATGCCCAGGTGTCGATCATCTTATTCACCGTCACGATCAGCACCAGGTAAACGCATGCCATGGACGTCTCCGGCTGGAAGTACATCAGCACGGCGATGATCAGCAGATAAAGCCCCCAGAAAACAGCGCCGTATCTGGCCAGTCTTTTGGAGAACTGCTTTCTTGGATCAAACTGCGTCATGCGCATCACACCTTTTTGATCAGTCCATTTGTATAGGCCTGCAGTTCGTCCCTGGCCTTCTGCATATGACTGGTATTCCCGTTGTGCAGTTCGTGGTCCAGGATCGCCGTCAG
>JAFVHC010000223.1 GCA_017474705.1 Bacillota bacterium | reverse complement strand
GTAAACCAGCTCAGAGAGCTTGGCCTGACTGTTGTCATCCTTAACGAAGGTACAACCTTTGACGGCGTATATTCCAAGATCGAGAGCGCCGGCAAGATCTTTAATGCAGATACAAAAGCAGCGGAGATCATCGACAGCATGAAGGGTAACCTGGAAGAGGTTCAGGAAAAGATCAGTGATGCAAGACTTCACCCAAGCGTATACTATGTAGTAGGTTTTGGTGAGGGCGGCGACTGGACAGCAACAGGTGATACATTCATCAACGACATCATCACCATGGCCGGTGGCGACAACATCGCAAAAGATGGTCAGTCCTACAGCTATAACGCTGAGGATCTGGTAAAGCAGGATCCGAACATCATCATTCTCCCGTCCTGGGCAGATGGAACATTCCAGACCACAGCTCCGTATTCCGAGCTGACTGCGGTAAAGACAGGCAACGTTATCGTTCTTGAAAGCACAGATACACTGGACCGTCAGGGACCGAGAAATGTAGAAGCAGTAGAGATGCTGGCAAAAGCATTCTATCCGGAGCGTTTTGGAGAAAAGGCTGCATAAGTGTGAAAAAACAACCGCTTAAAACCTGGACGATTACAATGGCCGGAGGGATCCTCGCGATCCTTCTGGTCATTGTTGTTGTTTGGGCGGCAGCAGTAGGTTCGGTATCGGTTCCTTTTTCGCATAGTGCACGTATCGTGCTTTCGAAACTGCCTTTCGTGAACTCGGAGAAAATGCTTGCGGAGGTATCTAAACCGGATCAGCTTATTATCTGGAATATCCGATTGCCGCGAGTGATCCTGGCAGGACTTGTCGGCGGTGGACTTGCAGCAGCAGGTGTCGTGATGCAGGCGCTTTTTAGAAATCCACTGGCGGATCCACAGGTGCTGGGCATCTCTTCCGGCGCGGCTTTCGGCGCGGCGGTAGCGATTGCTTTCGGTATTACATTCACGCTTTCCGGTATCAGCAGCATCTGGCTGTTTGCCTTTGTGGGCGCCATGCTCACGATGCTTCTGGTTTTCCGGGTGGCGCGGATCGCTACGTCACGTTCGGTGACGGGTATCCTTCTTGCCGGCATTGCGTGTTCGTCGATGCTGACGGCAGCGATCACTCTCTTGATGATGTGGAACCGTCAGAAACTGGAGCAGATCTATCTTTGGATGCTTGGCAGTTTCTCGTCCGCAACCTGGATCAAAGTGGGCTTTATGGCGATCGTGCTCGTAGGCGCGATGGTATTTTTCATACTTCTCGGACGGGACCTGGATCTTCTGAGCTTCGGTGATCAGGAAGCGCAGAGCATGGGTGTTTCGGTCAAGAAAACGAGAACGGTCGCGGTCGTGGCGACGTCGCTTCTTGTCGCGGCCAGTGTTTCGGTCAGCGGCATCATCGGATTCGTCAGCCTGATCATTCCACACATCATGCGCATGATCGTGGGGCCGAAGAACCGTCGGTTGATCCCGCTGTCTTTCCTGGGCGGCGCGATCTTCATGGTCTTCTGCGACATGATCAGCCGCACGGCGGTACCGCCGAATGAAATTGCAGTTGGTGCGATCACCCAGGTGACCGGTGCACCATTCTTCCTCTATCTTCTGTGGAAAGAAAGAAGAAAGGGGGAGCGCTGATGGCAAATAATCTGGAAGCCCAAAAACTGTCTTATCATCCGTCAAGTGCGAAGAGCCCAATCCTGACGGAGGTTTCGTATAACTTTGAAGAGGGCCATATGACGGCGCTTCTGGGACCGAATGGTTCTGGAAAAACGACGATGCTCCGCCACTTCCTGGCACAAATCAAGAGCACAGCCGGGGCGGCGCTGATCGGTGAAAAAGACGCACTCACCTATGCACCGAAGG
>JAFVHC010000222.1 GCA_017474705.1 Bacillota bacterium | reverse complement strand
GAGGAACAGGTCCAGCTCCTCCGGGGAATAGTCGCGGATCTTCTTGTTCAGATCGAAAAGCCCGCTGTAGGCATAGCGCTTCCAGCGCCAGGCGCCGGTGGTGAAGGTGGGGAAATGGATGACGTCTTCATCATTGAGACATTTATCGAAGTCCACCAGCTTGTGGATATCCAGTTCCGTGACCTCGCCCAGACCTTCGCAGCGTGGGCACTGACCGTCCGGATGGTTGAAGGAAAAGGTATCCGAATAACCGACGAAAGGCTTGCCGACACGGGAGAAGAGCAGGCGCAGCAGGGCGTAGATGTCCGTGTAGGTGCCGACAGTGGAGCGGCTGTTCAGGCCTGGTTTCTTTTGGTCGATGAGGATGGTGACGGGCAGATCTTCGATGCGGTCGACCTGCGGTCTGCCGTATTTGGGCAGGTACTGCTGGACGAAACTGGGAAACGTCTCGTTCAGTTCCCGGCGCGACTCTGCGGCGATGGTGTCCAGGCACAGAGAACTTTTGCCGGAACCGGAGATGCCGGTGAAGACCGTGATCTTCTTCTTCGGGATCTCCAGAGATACATGTTTCAGGTTGTTCTGCGAAGCGCCGATGATGCGGATCGTATCAGACATGGGTTCTATCGTCCTCCTTAGAGCGTCATGAGCATCTGAGCGAATAGCGTATTGGCCCAGGCGAACCAGGGCCGGGTGAAGCGGGTGGGATCATCCGCATGGAACCCTTCGTGCATGAGGTTGGTGCCGGCGTGGGTGCGCGCCAGAGTGCCAAGCAGCGACTCGATCTCCGCCGGATCCGTGGACGTCAGGATCTGCATGATCAGGCTGATGTGCCAGATGTAGCGCGGCGGGGTGTGCGGGCTGCCGATGCCCCTGGCTGCTTCGCCAATGAAATAATAGGGATTATCGTGCGACAGCAGGAAACGGCGGGTATTCTGGTAGACCGGATCGTCCGTGTCGGTATAGCCTAAATAGGGGATGGAGAGGAGCGAGGGCACGTTGGCGTCGTCCATCAGGTTGTAATTGCCCAGACCGTCGGTCTCGTAGGCATAGATCGTGCCAAATTTCGGGTGTTCATAGAGGCCGTAGGTCTGGATCCCCTCGTCGATCTGATTGGCAAGATCGATGGCGCGGACGGCCAGGTCATCATCTTGATAAGCGGCTTCCACCAGATCCGCTGCGTGCCGCAGTGCCACGACGGCCATCATGTTGGAAGGAATGAGGTACCCGTACTGGCAGGCATCGTCGGATGGACGGAAGCCGGACCAGGTCATGCCCGTATAGCCGACCGGTGTTCCGCGCCCCTGAGCAGGCAGCGTATCGGATGGAGGACAGTTCTTCCGGATGAAATAATAGGGGGAGTCCTCGTGATACTGCTCCCTTGTAAAGACTTCCAGGATCAGCTCCAGCATCTGCTTCCATTCATCCGTGCAGATGGAGAGATCGCCGGTGGCCGTGTAGTAATCGTAGGATAGAAAGAGCGGAGCGCAGAGGGAATCCACCTCATATTTGCGCTCCCAGACCCAGGGGCTGATGAAGTCGGTGTCGTCCCACTCCCAGCAGGCGCCGCTGGCGAAACTGTTGAAGGCGTTGGCGTAAGGATCCAGCAGGACGCAGAAGACCTGCCGGGCGATGACCTGCCGCAGTAGGGCGGCCACCTCCGGATCGGAAGCGAACGCGGTATACGGCCGTACCTGGGCGGCGCTGTCCCGCAGCCACATGGCCGGGATATCGCCGGTGATGACGAAAGCAGACCCGTCGGGTCCGACCGTGACGGTGGTTTCTATGGTATTCAAAAAGCATGGGGCGGCCAGAGGCGCGAGGGCCGGAAAACGGGTCTCCATCTTCCGGGCAAGCTGTTCGGCGGCCTGTCTCAGGATCTGCGGTATCGGCTGCATGGGCAGGTTTCGCTCCTTTCAAGATCGGATCATGGGTATTATAACAAACCTGAGAGGCCGAGACAACGTGTAATACAGTAAAACTCCCGGTTGTTTTTCCATGTAGAATGTGGTATCATCATCTTTACGAATCCTAAGCAATAAGAAGGTAAGATACATGAAGATCAAAGCAGACAAAGGGAAATATTATCTGACGACGGCGATCGCCTATACTTCCAGAAAGCCGCACATCGGCAACACGTATGAGATCGTGTTTTCCGATGCCATCGCCCGGTTCCGCAGGATGGAAGGCTACGATGTCTTTTTCTGCACCGGTACGGATGAGCATGGTCAGAAGATCCAGCTCAACGCGGAAGAGCAGGGCGTCACTCCGAAAGAGTGGGTGGACCGGGTCTCCGGCGAAGTGCGCGGTATCTGGGATACCATGAACACCAGTTACGACTATTTCATCCGCACCACCGATCAGTATCATGAGGACCAGCTCCGGAAGATCTTCAAAAAGTTCTACGATCAGGGCGACATCTACAAGAGCGAATACGAAGGCTGGTACTGTGTGCCTTGCGAATCTTTCTTCACGACGACACAGCTGGTGGACGGAAAGTGCCCGGACTGCGGCCGCCCTGTGGAGATGACCAAAGAAGAGTCCTACTTCTTTAAAATGAGCAAGTATCAGGACTGGCTGATGCAGTATATCGAGGACCATCCGGATTTCATCACTCCGGAAGCCCGCAAGAAGGAAATGGTCAACAATTTCCTCAAGCCGGGTCTGCAGGATCTGTGCGTATCCCGTACGTCCTTTACCTGGGGCATCCAGGTGGATTTCGATCCGAAACACGTGATCTACGTCTGGCTGGACGCGCTGAGCAACTACATCACCGCCCTGGGTTATGATATCGACGATCCATCCGAGCGGTTCAAGAAGTACTGGCCGGCCGACGTGCACATCATCGGCAAGGACATCCTGCGCTTCCATACCATTTATTGGCCCATCTTCCTGAAGGCACTGGGACTGCCCATGCCCAAGCAGGTCTTCGGCCATCCGTGGCTGCTGATGAACGGTTCCAAGATGAGCAAATCCGTCGGCAACGTCATGTACGCGGACGATCTGGTCCGTTATTTCGGCGTGGACGGCGTGCGTTATTACCTGCTGCGCGAGATGCCCTACGCCAACGACGGCAATATCACCTACGAGGATCTGATCAGCCGCTACAATTCCGATCTGGCCAACACCATCGGCAATCTGGTCAACCGGACCATCTCCATGAACAAGAAGTATTTCGGTTCTGTGGTACAGGCGCCGACAGCCGGCGATCCGCTGGATGAAGAAGTCAAGGCGCAGGCCTTGCAGATGGTGCAGACCGTCGTCGAGAAGATGAAAGAGTACCGTACGGCGGAAGCTCTGGAAGAGATCACTGCCTTTGCCCGCCGCCTGAACAAATATATCGATGAGACCACCCCCTGGACCCTGGGCAAGAACCTGGAGGACAAGGCCACGGCGGAACGCCTGGGCACCGTGCTGTACACGCTGCTGGAAGGCATCCGTTACATTGGAGTGCTGCTGAGCCCGTTCCTGCCGGAGACCGGCGCGAAGATCGTTGAGCAGCTGGGCATCTCCGAAGAACTGACCGAGTTGGATTCTCTGGAGACTTTCGGTGCGCTGCCGGCCGGCATGACCACCGGCGAGGCGTCTCCGCTGTTTGCCCGCATCGATGAAAAGAAGCTCATGGAGCAGGTCGAGGCCGACAACAAGGCAGAAGAAGAGGCTGCAGAGCCTGAAGAAGAGCCGCTGACACATAAAGACGAGATCACGATCGATGAATTCGACAAGATCGAGATGCGCGTGGGCGAAGTCATCGCCTGTGAGCGGATCAAGAAGGCGAAGAAGCTCCTGGTCTCCCAGGTGAAGATCGGTCCCGAAGTGCGGCAGATCGTATCCGGCATCGCCAAGCAGTATGATCCGGAGCAGTTCGTGGGCAAGAAAGTCGTCGTGGTGACCAACCTGAAACCGGTCACTTTGTGCGGCTACGAATCCCAGGGCATGATCCTGTGCGCCGACTATACCGAAGACGGCGAGGATCGATTCTGCATCGTGTCACCGGAGCAGAACATCGCTTCCGGCGGCGAAGTACACTAAAACTAAAAATGGTGTTGGAAAGGCTTCCGACACCATTTTTCATAAAGGAGGACATGTGCCATCACATGATTGCTGAATGACCATATTTGAGGCACATGACAAATCGCCTTCGGCGAATTCGAAGGCTATCTAAAGGGGGATCGGATCATGGAACGGACCCGTTGGTATAAAAACGCTGTGTTTTATCAGATCTGGCCGCGCAGTTTCAAGGACGGTAACGGCGACGGCATGGGTGATCTGTACGGCGTGCTCGAGAAACTGGATTACATCAAGAGCCTCGGCGCGGACGGCATATGGTTCTCGCCCTTGTATCCTTCACCCGGCGTCGACTGCGGGTACGATATTTCCGACTATATGGATATCGCCGAGGAATACGGCGGGATGGAAGCGTTCTGCAAGGTGCTGGATGAGGCGCATGCCCGCGGCATGAAGGTCATCATGGATCTGGTGGTCAACCACACGAGCGATGCGCATCCCTGGTTCCAGATGTCCCGCCAGCGGATCGAACCCTATACAGACTATTATATCTGGCGGCCGGCCGGGAAAAACGGCAAAGAGCCGAACAACTGGGACAGCATGTTCGAAGGCAAAGCCTGGGCCTGGGACGAGGTGCGGCAGGAATACTATCTGCACCTGTTCGCCGTGCGCCAGCCGGACCTGAACATGGACAACCCGCTGGTCCGCGAAGAAGTCAAAAAGATCCTGAAGTTCTGGCTGGATCTGGGTGTCGACGGCTTCCGCGAGGATGTGATCACCTTCATCTCGAAGAAGGAAGGCCTGCCGGACGATCATCTCATGCCGGCATCCAAGGGCATCCGTTTCTACAATCATGGTCCGCACATCCATGAATACCTGCAGGAGTTCCGCCGGGATGTTTTCTCGAAGTACGACTGCATGACCTTGGCGGAGGCGCCGCTGGTCTCGCCCAAACGGGCTTTGGAGTACATCGCCTGGGATACGCCGGATCTGCCCGAAGGCAGTGACATCGACATGATGATCCAGTTCCAGTGCATGTGCGCCGACTGCCTGTTCACAGACTTTATGCCTATGCCGTTTTCTCTGCGCCGCATGAAGAAGGCTTATTCTTCCTGGCAGACCAAGCTGTATGGCAAAGCCTGGAACATGCTCTATCTGGAAAACCACGATCATCCGCGCATCATTTCGCGTTACGGCAGCGAAGCATTCCGGAAGGAATCCGGAAAGATGCTGGCCGCCATGTATCTGTTCCAGCAGGGCACGCCCTTCATTTATCAAGGGCAGGAGATCGGCATGACCAACTGGTATCCGACAGAAGTCTCTCAATACGAGGATATCCAGACGCTGAACCAGCATGCGGACTGGCCGGAAGCAAAGCGCCTGCAGTTATATCACCGCGCTTCGCGTGATTCCGCCAGGACGCCCGTGCAGTGGAGTGCCGAACGTTATGCCGGCTTTTCAGAGCAGGAACCCTGGTTCCATGTGAATGAGAATTATAAAGAGATCAATGTGGTGGAAGAAGAGGCGGATCCTGATTCCATACTGCAGTTCTACCGCAAGGCGATCCGCCTGCGCAAGAAGCTCAAGGTCGTGGCCGACGGGACGTTCCGGGAATATGACCGTGCCTCTTCCAAACTGTATGTCTATGAGCGGAAGAACAAGGATCAGCGCTTGCTGGTGGTATGTTCTTTTGCGGAGAAAGAAGTATGCTGGAAAGCACCGGCATGGTATGACCTGAAGAAGGGCCGGCTCCTGCTGTCCAACTACGGAGGCATGCGCCTGGACAAGCAGGGAGCGCTGCTCAGACCATATGAGACCGCCGTGCTCCTGTTTCAGGCAGATTGACGGTTGTCCTGTACAGAGAAATGTGATATATTATTATCACTGAAATTTATCAGAGGAGATATGACGAACTGCATGGTTGCGCGTATCAAGAAATGGATCCCTGCGTTTGTAGTGGTCCCCTTTATACTCACATGGGTCGCCGATTTTTTAGTATTTTATATCGGCAAACTCTCACCGGTGCCGCCGGTCGAGATCGATATCGCATTGGATCAGAAGATCCCTTTTATTCCTGCTTTTATCGTTGTCTACGTACTTGCTTTTGTTCAATGGGCAGCAGGGTATATCATCATCATGCGGGATGGGCGGGATACGACCTGCCGCGTGTTCTCCGGTGAGATCCTTGCCAAACTGATCACCTTTGTGTTCTTTATCTTTATGCCGACCGTCATTGAACGGCCGGAAGTGACCGGTCACGGCGTGTTCGACTGGATGACTCGTTTCGTATATG
>JAFVHC010000221.1 GCA_017474705.1 Bacillota bacterium | reverse complement strand
TCATCACGGGAGAGAGCGAGCACATGATCTTCGCCATGACCAGGCGTCAGATCGATTTGCTGTACAAGACGGCGGTCTATCAGCGCGAGGGTTTGCGTGCGGAGCAGATCGCTCAGGCGATGAAGACCCGCGACTGGATCGCGCGTAAAAATATGCAGCAGGCATCCAAATTCTCCTTCGGTAAACTGAAGGAGGCCATGGAGGAGACCCTGCGTTTCGACGTAGGCATCAAATCCGGCACGATCACGCCAGGCAGAGCCATAGAACTTCTGATCGCACGCTACGGTTCCCGCATGGCGGGTCGGTAACTCATACACGCCCATCCATAGGACCGCTTGCCAGAAGCCTTCAATGTAAAATGAAATACCCCCGTACGGGGCCTGGCGATGACCGTGTACGGGGGATGTTCGTCCTTGTAAGTTGAAATTTCCGAAAAATCTATAAGTCTGCTTCGATTATGCCATGCGGTTGACGGCTTTGGTAAGACGGGCAACTTTGCGGGAAGCGGTATTCTTGTGGAAGATACCTTTGCTCTTCGCCTTGTCGATCGCGGACGTGGCGTTCTTGAGCGCTTCAGCGGCAGCTGCCTGATCGCCGGCGGCGATCGCTGCGTTGACCTTCTTGATAGCGGTCTTCACTGCAGACTTGATCATCTTATTGCGAAGGGTCTTTTTCTGGATAACTAAGATTCTCTTCTTCGCGGATTTAATGTTTGCCATGGAACTTTCAATACCTCCTGAGATGTGAATTCTATAAATTTATAGAACGGACGACTAAGACACAACCGATATTATATAACCTGCGCGACACAAAGTCAACAAGAAAAATGAAAAAAGTTGGCTTTTTCAGCGGGTTTGTGCTATAATGAACCGAATCTGACAAAGGAGTATAACGTACCTTTTATGACACCACAGGATCATATCCGAAATTTCAGCATCATCGCGCATATCGATCATGGTAAATCCACCCTGGCGGACCGCATCATCCAGAAGACCGGCCTTCTGACCGATCGTGAAATGCAGGACCAGGTGCTGGACAACATGGACCTGGAGCGGGAGCGCGGTATCACCATAAAGGCGCAGGCAGTGCGTCTCATTTATCATGCCAATGACGGTGAGGAGTATGTATTCAACCTCATCGACACACCTGGTCATGTGGATTTCAATTACGAAGTATCCCGCAGCCTTGCGGCCTGTGAAGGCGCTCTGCTTGTGGTGGACGCCGCACAGGGCGTGGAAGCGCAGACCCTGGCCAACACCTATCTGGCCATGGAGCACGATCTGGAGATCGTCCCGGTCATCAACAAGATCGACCTGATCGCGGCGGATCCGGAGCGCGTCAAGCAGGAGGTCGAGGACATCCTGGCGATCGATTGTTCCGATGCGCCGCTGATCTCAGCCAAAGTGGGCATAAATATAGAAGCCGTGCTGGAGAAGATCGTGGAACAGATCCCGCCTCCGCATGGGGATCCGGACGCGCCGCTCAAGGCGTTGATCTTTGATTCTTTGTATGACCCGTACCGCGGCGTCATCGTATTCGTCCGCATCGTCGATGGTTCTATGAAGGCGGGCACCCGCGTGCGTATGATGGCGTCCGAGCAGGAATACGAGTTGGTTGAAGTAGGCCATATGGGTGCAGGCCGCTTGTTCCCGTCCGAGGACTTATCCGCCGGTGAAGTTGGTTACTTTACCGCCAGCATCAAAGAAGTGCAGCATACCCGTGTGGGTGACACAGTGACAGATGCGCTTAACCCTGCCACGGAAGCGCTGCCGGGCTATAAAAAGGTGCAGTCCATGGTGTTCTGCGGCCTGTTCCCAGCGGATGGGTCCAAGTATCCGGATCTGCGGGATGCCCTGGAACGTTTGAAATTGAACGATGCTTCGCTGTCCTTTGAAGCGGAAACTTCTACGGCACTGGGCTTCGGCTTCCGCTGCGGATTCCTGGGGCTCCTGCATATGGAGATCATCCAGGAACGCCTGGACCGTGAGTTCAATCTGGATCTGATCGCGACCGCACCTGGCGTTATATATAAAGTGCACAAGCTCAACGGTCTGGAGATCGATCTGTCCAATCCGGCCGACATGCCGGATCCTGCCGAGATCGCCTATATGGAAGAACCCATCGTCAAGGCGGAGATCATCCTGCCGACGGAGCACATCGGCGCCATTATGGATCTGTGTCAGGACCGCCGCGGCGAGTACCAGAGCATCGAATATCTGGAGGCGACGCGTGCGCTGCTGACATATCACATGCCTTTAAACGAGATCATTTATGATTTCTTCGATGCCTTGAAGTCCCGTTCCCGCGGCTATGCTTCCTTCGATTATGAGCTGATCGGCTATCAGCGGTCGGATCTGGTCAAATTGGACATGCTGATCAACCGAGAGCCGGTGGATGCTTTGTCCTTCATCGTCCATGAATCCAAGGCCTACGAACGCGGCCGCAAGATCGCGGAGCGCCTGAAGGAAGAGATCCCGAGACATCTGTTCGAGGTGCCCATCCAGGCGGCCATTGGCAGCAAGGTCATCTCCCGGGAGACGGTCAAAGCACTGCGGAAGGATGTTCTGGCCAAATGTTACGGCGGCGACGTCAGCCGTAAGAAAAAGCTGCTGGAGAAGCAGAAGGAAGGTAAGAAACGTATGCGCCAGTTCGGCAACGTCGAAGTGCCGCAGTCTGCCTTCATGAGCGTGCTGAAATTCGATGAAGACGATAAATAAACTCATCATGGGGCCGATACCGGAAACGGGGATCGGCCTTTATGTACATATCCCGTTCTGTGTCCGCAAATGCGCGTATTGCGACTTCCTTTCTTTTCCTTGCGATGCCCAGGGGCAGGAAACATACGTTGACGCCTTGTGTCGGGAGATCCGTCAATTGGAGCAGGTGCCGCTGCGCACTCTTTATATCGGCGGAGGAACGCCCTCGATCCTATCGGAGGCTTTGATCGGCAGGATCTGCGATACCATTCGATCGACCTGCCGCATATTGCCCGAAGCAGAATGGACCATCGAATGCAATCCGGCCACCTTCGATCTAGCGAAAGCCAGATCCTGGCGTGCGATGGGCATCGATCGCGTCAGTATGGGTGTGCAGTCTTTGAACGATCGTTTGCTAAAACGAATCGGCCGGATCCATTCGGCCGAAGAGGCCAGGAAGGGCTTTAGGACGCTGCAGGAAGCCGGTTTCACCAACATCTCCATCGATCTGATGATGGGGCTTCCGGAGCAATCTATGGAAGACTGGATGTCAACTTTGAGAGAAGCAGTCAGTTGGGGGCCGTCACATATTTCCTGCTACAGCCTGATCGTGGAAGAAGGCACGCCACTGTACGAAGAGGATGAAAAGGGTTTTCTAAATCTTCCGGATGAAGAGACGGAACGCGCCATGTATCATGAGACGGTGAAATATCTGAAGGAACATGGACTGCCGCAATATGAGATCTCCAATTTCGCGAAACCCGGAATGGAAAGCCGTCATAATACTTCGTACTGGGAGCGCATCTCCTATATAGGACTGGGTCTTGGCGCAGCATCTCTGATGGATGAAAAGCGCTGGCGGGAGCCGATGGAAATGCACAAGTATCTGACAGGGGAGACGCCGACGATCGAAGAAGAGCTGACGTTGGAGGATCAAATGAAAGAGATCATGCTGCTGGGGCTGAGGATGAACCGCGGCGTCAGCGAGTATGCTTTTCAGAAGCGATTTGGGGTTTCCATGTGGGATGTTTTTTCCAAGGAATTGGCGGAACTACAAACTTGTTGCCTGTTAGAAACCCGCGATGATCGAGTTTTTCTTACGTTCAAAGGAAGAGATCTAGCGAATCAGGTCTTTATGAGATTTGTGTAATTGCTATCAGTATATTTGATTCTGATTTCATGAATAATGCTTGACAACGAGAGACTATTGTAGTAGTCTAAAACTAGACTATTACAATAGTCTCTTGATGTTTAGTGGAATGATTGATCGAGGGAAAAGCAATGAAACTATACGACTCGGAATTGAAAGTCATGGAAGTGCTCTGGCAGAATGGTGATCGTACGGCGAAAGAAATCGTGGATGTTCTGCGAGCACAAGTTGGATGGAATAAAAACACAACCTATACTGTGATCAAAAAATGTATTGCGAAGGAAGCAATCGAACGGAAAGAACCAGGATTCTTGTGTCACGCATTAATTGAAAAAGAGCAGATCCAGAAAGAAGAAGTTTGCGAATTATTGAACAAAGTATTTGATGGATCGATCGATATACTTTTTGCGTCGCTTCTTTCCTCATCTCCGATCACGGAGGAAGATAGAGAAAAACTATATAAGCTGTTGGAAGAGAAGAGGCCATAAAATGAATATGATAGAAATGTGCATTTGTGGTACGATCATGATCATATGGATCCTGCTGCTGCGTCGAGTATTAGGCAAGAGGATCCCAAGACTGTTTTTTGTATTGTTCTGGTGGGCCGCGCTGATACGACT
>JAFVHC010000220.1 GCA_017474705.1 Bacillota bacterium | reverse complement strand
GCAGACCGGGGATGCGGTCCATGGCGCGGCGCATCTTGAGCATGTCGTGATCCACACCGCCGCCGCCGTCGCCGTGGCCATAGGAAATAAGGAAGGAGTTGGTCAGTTCCTTGTTCTGGAATTTCTTCCAACCACCCAGCACGGAGACCGGATCGATATTGGCATTATAGGTCGAACCGCGTTTGTCGATGCCTTCCACGGAGGAGGGTACGTCGATGAAGTAGGTCAGAACGTCGGTACCATCGATGCCGCGCCAGCGGAAGACGTCGTTCGGCATGGTGTTGAACTGGTTCCAACTGATCTTGGTGGTGGCGAAGGTCTTGATGCCGGAGAGTTTCAGGATCTGCGGCAGGGCCCAGCTGTAACCGAATACGTCCGGCAGCCACAGGTAGGTGCAGGTCTTGCCGAATTCCTGACGGAAGAAACGGATACCGTGCTGGAACTGGCGGACTAGGCTCTCACCTGATGTGATATTGCAATCGGCTTCCAGCCACATGCCGCCTTCCGGTTCCCAACGGCCTTCCGCGACGCGTTCCTTGATGCGCTCGAACAGTTCCGGAGCATCGTTTTTGATGTCCTTGTATACCTCGGAGAAGAATGCATGAAGACGTATTCATCGAACTCTTCCATGTAACGCAGCACGGTGGAGAAGGTGCGCTGCGCTTTCTCGCGGGTGTGCTTCAGACGCCACAGCCAGGCGACATCGATGTGGGAATGTCCCACGACGTAAGCGGTGATATCGGACCTGGCCTCGATCTTGTCCAGCTCGGTCATAAGAACGGACAAAGCTTCCGTCACGGTGTCAAGATAGCGGTCGTGGTCCCAATTGATGACGAGCAATGCCTTTTCCAGAGCCTGCTCCAGTTTGGCCCGCAGCGGATCATCCGGCGACATGAGCGGGAGGGATCCGGCGATGGCGCGGGTGAAATAGTACATCTCGTCGGCCGCCTTGTGCAGATAGCCGATCTCCGCCTGTTTGAACTGATGGTAGAAGGTTACGTGCGGACCGCCGCCCTCCAGTCCGGTCCACAGCAGGAACGTGAGCCGTGCTTCCTGCCCGGCCAGATCCTGGAAGACCACGTCGTTGTGGAAGGTATCTACGCCTTGATAGCGGGTACCGTCGACATACAATAAGGATTCGAACGCGCTGTTGAAACCGCCGCCGGTCTTGCCGAAATCGAACCGGCCGACGACTTCATTCCCGTCGCGCGCTTTCGGCAGACGGACGGTCTTCTCCAACCACAGATACTTATCCCGGCCAACGAAATGATCGCCCTGCTGGAACAGAGGGCCTTCCACGACTGCCGGCGCTTCCGTATGCACCGTATCGCGGTCCAACGTATCTTCCATGGAGGTCATCGGAGCGATGGAGACCATATCCACATAGCGGCGTACGGCCATTTCCTCTGCCCGCCGCTGGAATTTTTCGACTGTAAAGAACATACAAGATACCTCCGTATGATTGATCTTGTTCCTATTATAAAACACATGATTGCGGGTGTCAAAACAAGTTGTACGGAAAATAGATCCGTGATAGAATAGAAACAGTCATACAAGAAAAGAGGATTCAGACCCATGCCCGGAGGTAAAAAAACTACGACCCGTCAGATGACGAGCGGGCCGATCATCAAGCAGATCCTGCTGTTCTCCATACCGTTGATGCTCGGCAACGTCTTCCAGATGGCCTATAATACGGTGGACTCCATCGTGGTGGGCAATTTCGTGGGCACGCAGGCGTTGGCTGCAGTCGGCTCGACGACGATGATCGTCAACATGCTGGTCTTCTTTTTTAATGGTTTCTCCGTTGGTGCCTGCGTAGTTATCGGCCAGTATTTCGGCGCGCGCGATATGGAGAATCTGCACCGCGCGGTGGAGACCACCATGGCAGTGACGTTCATCTTCTGTTTCGCGTTCACCGGCATCGGTGTGCTGGGCGTCAAACCCATGCTGCATTTCATGTCCGTCCCGGAGGACGTGTTCGAGGACGCCACCACATATCTGCGCATCTATTTCTTCGGTCTGTCCGGCCTTCTGATCTATAACATGGGCAGCGGGATCCTGCGCGCGGTGGGCGACACCACGCGGCCGCTGTATTTCCTGGTGCTGACCAGTGTGCTGAACATCATCCTGGATCTGCTGTTCGTCATCGTCTTCCATCTGGGCATCGCCGGCGTGGCTTATGCCACGATCATCTCTCAGGCGGTCTCGGCCGTGCTGACGCTGCTTCTGCTGACCCGGACCAGGGACATCTATCAGCTGGTCTGGAAAGACCTGAGTATCGATGGAAGTCTGCTGCGCAGGATCTTCGCGCTGGGACTGCCGGCGGGCATCCAGTCGGTCATCACCGCATTCTCCAACGTGTTCGTCCAGTCCTACATCAATTACTTCGGTTCGGCCTGCATGGCCGGCTGGAGCTGCTACAACAAGCTGGATTCCTTCATCATGCTGCCGCTGCAGAGCTTTGCCCTCGCGGCGACCACCTTCGTCAGCCAGAATATCGGGGCGAAACAGATCAAACGGGCAGATCAGGGTACGAAGATGACGATCCTGCTGTCGCTCGGAGTGACCGGTGCTATAGCGTTGGTGATCTATATTTTCGCGGGACCGGCTATCGGCCTTTTCTCGAAGGATGACGCCGTCGTCCGTTTCGGCATCATGTTCATACGTGCGAATACGATCTTCTTGCTGGCCAATTGCGTGAACCACGTCCTGGCAGGCGCCTTGCGCGGCCGTGGCGATTCACGGGGGCCGATGATCATCATGCTGTCATCCTTTGTCGTGATCCGTCAGATCTATCTGTT
>JAFVHC010000219.1 GCA_017474705.1 Bacillota bacterium | reverse complement strand
GCCAATCATCCTCTTTGACATGATGATGTATAATGTGTAAAACGCGTACAGCGTGATTCATTATACCACGAAACGGAGGCTGACATGCAGGAAAAAGATACCAACGAGCTCAACCGGGTGCTTGGCCGTACGCATATCACGGAATACGAAGACTATCTGGAAAACGAGGCCTCCAGTCTGCTGTCTCCCGCCAACTCCTTTTCCACATACATCAAAGGGTTATTGGCGCAAAAAGGGCTGACGCAGCAGACGGTCTTTCTGAAAGCGGACATACCGGAGCGTTACGGATATAAACTGCTTTCCGGGGAACGCCATACGAGGCAGCGGGATGTCATCCTGCGGATCTGTTATGCCGCAGAACTTACTCTGGAAGAGACCCAGCGTGCCCTGAAGAAATACGGGATGCCGGAACTTTACGCTAAGGATAAAAGAGATGCGTTGATCATGATCGCCACACGGGAACGGCCGGGAAGCATCCTCGATGTTAATGTACTACTCAAGGAACACGGGATGATCCCGCTCAGAACGAGCGGCATACAGGAATGATAGTCTGAAATTACCCCCGCTGCAGGGGCAACGTCGCAAAAAGTCTCTTGTTATAATGGATCCGATGTCCGGCAGGTGCCGGACAGATCCATGCTAAGGAGGGACTTTTTTATGTTGCACAGAAGCAGATCAATGGCACTGACGGCCGCGGTCCTGGCAGGTGTCATAGTACTCGCCGGATGCGGATCAACATCCGGATCGGGGGAAGCCAGGACGATCGTCCGGGACGAGCCCACGGCAGCCGCGGCGGAAGCTGCGCAGGAAACGCAGGATCAAGGATCGGCGGAAGCAGTTGCCTCATCACCGACAGAGCAGCCGGAGGATTCAGCGGCATCATCCGCTTCAACGGATGTCACGATCGAGGAACAGGTGCTTATCGATCAGGACGGCGTTAAGGTCACGGCAACAGAATACGTGACCGACATGATCTGGGGAGAAGGGATCAAGCTCATGCTCGAGAATGATACCTCCAAGGATATCACGGTGGGCTGCACGGCACTGATCGTCAATGATTACATGATCTCCGATCTGTTTGTTTCAAATGTTGCGGCAGGCAAGAAATCCAACGATAAGCTATATCTCTCCAGCAGCGGGCTCAAAGCTGCGGGAATCGACAATGTCGGTCAGATCGAGATCTATTTCCATGTCTATGATTCAGATTCATTTGAAACCCTTTTTGATCCGGATTGCGTGACGATCAGAACCTCTGCCTATGATCAGATGGATACGACACCGGACGATGCGGGAACTGAGCTGTATCAGGCAGACGGGATCCGCATCGTGGGCAAAGCGGTGGATGAGAACAGTTTCTGGGGATCCGCGATCCTGCTGTATTGCGAGAACAACTCCGGCAGAAACGTAGGCATCACGGTGGAGGATATGTCGATCAACGGCTTTATGATGACACCGTACTTCTCGTCGACTGTATATGACGGCAAAAAAGCGCTTGATGATATTACGATCCTGTCGACCGAACTGGAGTCCAACGGGATCAATTCGATCGATGAGGTGGAACTGAAGTTCCATATGTATGATGTAGATACATTTGATACGATCGCCGATACAGACCCGATCACTTTTTCCGCGAAATAGGAGGATAACAACCATGAAGATCTGGAGACTTGTTGCGGGTATTCTCTCTGTCATCCTGTGCATGCTGGTCACTTTCCAGTCCTGTGCGGCCGGTGTGGTCAATGCATTGGATGATAATGGCGGTTCTTCGGGATCGGCCGGTCTTCTGGTAGCGATCCTCATGCTGGCCGGCGGGATCGTATCGATCGCTGTCAGGAAGAGTACAGGTAAAGGAGGGAGCATTGCCCTTATCATCATCTTTGGTCTCGCCGCGCTCACGGGATTCGCGGGACACGGCAATTACAGCGATCTGGTGATCTGGGCCGGCTGGTGCCTGATCAACGCGGTCCTTGCGTTTATCGCTCTCTTCATCGTAAAGAAACCGGCCGCTCCGGATCAGAACTGATCCACCGGAGCAACGCCGAAATGAACAACTC
>JAFVHC010000218.1 GCA_017474705.1 Bacillota bacterium | reverse complement strand
TGGAACATTGGGCCGCGATGACAGTGGCCGCATGATGTTCGACCGGCGCAAGGTGCTGATCCATACCATCTGCTTTATTCTGGGAATCAGCGCAGCGTTGTTTATTTTGGGACTGGGCATGAGTGCAGTCAGCGCCTTTGCCAGTCATAACCGACGTCTCCTGACGATCATCGGCGGAGTTCTGATCATTCTGATCGGTCTGTATCAATTGGGTGTTTTCGGGTCCTCCGCTTTCTTGGAGCAGGAGCGGAAACTGCCCTTGCATTTGGAACGCTGGGCGATGACGCCGCTGACTGCATTGCTGATGGGCTTCGTGTTCAGTTTCTCCTGGACGCCCTGCATCGGCCCGACATTGTCATCAGTACTGATCATGGCGGCCTCGGCAGGATCCCGTACCGTAGGGTTCCTGCTGATCGGGTTGTATACACTGGGCTTTTGTCTGCCGTTCCTTTTGGTGGGGTTGTTTGCCTCCACCCTGCTGGACTGGCTGCGCGCGCATCGCGGCGTCGTACGCTATACCGTGATCATCGGTGCCTTGTTGATGATCGTCGTCGGCGTGTTGATGGCGACTGGTTTGATGGATCGGATGAGCCGGCTGGCAGCAAGCACGCAGGCGCAAGTCGAGGAATCTGCAGAGGAGAAGTCTGAGGTCGAAGAATCCACGGTTGAGGAGTCTTCCATTGAGGAGCCATCCGTCGAGGAGGGCTCTGAAGAGTCTTCCGAGGAACCTGCCGCGCAGCAGGAAGCACCGCCGGCTGCAGATTTCACGCTGGTGGATCAATTCGGTGAAACACACAGTTTGAGCGATTACGCCGGCAAAGTCATCTTTCTCAATTTCTGGGCGACCTGGTGCCCGCCGTGCCGTGCAGAGATGCCGGACATTCAGGCTGTTTATGAGAAGTATAAAGACAGCGGCGAGGTGGCGGTCCTTGGGGTGGCGCTGCCGGACCAGGGAGGAGAAGGTTCAGCAGAAGAAATAGCCGCCTTCCTTGCGGAAAACGACTATAGTTATCCCGTGGTCATGGATGACGGGGCGCTGACGTACTATTATCAGATCTCCGCCTACCCGACTACGTTCATGATCCGGAAAGACGGGACGATCTACGGATACGTCACCGGGGCGATCTCACAGGAGGTCATGGAAGATATCATCGGTCAAACACTGGAGGCAGGAGAATGAGAACGGTTTGATTACCTGATTTTATTGATAACATGGGTTTTATACTGTAGTTCTCATTTCTATACCTGATATGAAAAAGGTAGTTTTTTCAATCAGGTAAAAAATCGATGATTTATGAGTAAAAGTACCTGATATTAGGGAAAAGCAGGAGAATATCCTGTAATGAATGAAAGAAATGAAAGCAAATCAATGAAATAATACCTGATTTCTATAGAGGGATTTCAAAGATACTGTAGTCAAAAAAACTTTACCGTATAGAAAAAGAAGCTAGTTCATTATCAGGTAATATCCAAAGAAAAAAGCTGTGAGCAAGTAAAGCTCACAGCTTTTTAGGTTACACCATCAACTTATAGATCTCTTCCACATCTTTCTGATCCAGGGTCGTGAAACCATACAGTTTTCCATCGGCGTTTTCAGTGCCGTAGCAGGCGGTGTGGGCCAGGAATTCGATATCTTCTTCCTTGGCGCCGAGCTCTTCGAAGTTCTTCGGCATGCCGATGGAGATCAGGAAGCGGCGCAGGGCTTCGATACCTTCCTTCGCGGTGCGCTCGGGGTCATCGAAATCCATCTGGCAGCCCCAGACGCGGACGGCGATCTTCGCGAAGCGCATCACGTCGTGGTGCAGGGTGTAGGTGAAGACGGCGGGCATCGCCACGGCCAGCCCGGCACCGTGTGCGCAGTCATACAGGGCAGAGAGCTCGTGCTCTACGTTGTGGCTGGTCCAATCCTGCGTACGGCCGACGCCGCAGGAATTGTTGTGCGCCATCATGCCGGCCCACATGATGTTCGCGCGGGCTTCATAATTGTTGGGATCCTCGATGACGCGGGGACCTTCATGGACCATCGTCAGGATCAAAGCTTCGATCAAACGGTCGGTGAC
Organism: Bacillota bacterium; assembly: GCA_017474705.1. Classification (GTDB taxonomy): domain Bacteria; phylum Bacillota; class Clostridia; order Lachnospirales; family Bianqueaceae; genus RUG159. The sequence goes on along the minus strand of JAFVHC010000218.1, from coordinate 11,829 downwards.
TTCGACTTCCTTGGTGTTGGTCAGATAGCGTTCGTACAGGTGGGCGATGATGTCCGTGATGCCGGCCGCCGTCTGATAAGGCGGCAGGGTCTGCGTCAACGCTGGGTTCAGGATGGAGAATTTGGGACGATATGCTTCGCCGGAGGCACCGCGCTTGATCATGCCTTCTTCTTTCGTGATAACGGAGTCCGGAGAACCTTCGCTGCCGGCCGCTGCGATCGTCAGGATCGTGCCGATGGGCAGTGCTTTTTCAACAGGCTTTCCTTCATAGAAGTCCCAGAAATCACCATCATAAACAGTACCGGCGGCAATGGCCTTCGCGGAATCGATCGTGCTGCCGCCGCCAACGGCCAGGATGAAATCCACGCCTTCTTTGCGGCACAGTTCGATACCTTCATAGACAAGGCCGCTGCGCGGATTGGGCTTGACACCGCCGAGTTCGACATAAGCCAGACCTGCAGCTTCCAGCGAAGCCTTGACCGTATCGAGCAGTCCGGAACGGACGACGGAGCCGCCGCCATAGTGGACCAGGACTTTGCTGCCGCCGAAGCGCTTGACGAGCGCACCGGCCTGGGACTGCGTATCTTTACCAAAGGAAAAATAGGTAGGAGCATAGAAAGTGAAATTATTCATAAAATACCTCCATCGCAACACATGCGGATCATAAAATAGAAACTTCTGTCATCAATTATAATATGGCCGTTTGCCCTGTCAAGGCAGACGGTGTATTTATTGATGATAGTGCAGGTCTTCCGGGAATATTTCAAACAAAGCACGCAGATCAGCATTGCTGACCCATTCGCGTACGGCCCGGATGCCTTCTTCTTCCACACGGTCGAAGAACCGGGCTACGGCTTCCGGACGGGCAGGGTCGTCCTTCCGCATCGTAGCCATGCGGACGTACTGCGGTCCCAAAGCGACACGTTCCACGTGGGCCAGGAAGACCGGCTCCTCCGAGACAAGAGTGCGAGCCTCATCGATCAGCGCCTCTGCTGAATCCAGGATGTCCCCGGACCAGTACGGACTTGTCGGCGGATCATAGATCCCCAGGTGGATGTGTTCATCTGTCACCTTGTTTTTCAGCAGCTCGATATAGTGGAACAATGGATCCGCGGCAGCGCCGTAGAACGCGTTCAGGAATTCCCAGATCAGATCGTCTGTTTCCAACTCAGGATTCCACAGCAATCGTGCGATCACATAGGCGCGCAGTTCCTCAAAATCTCCATAAGGCGATTCACCATTGCCCTGTTCGAAGATACCGATGGCATGGTTTTTGAGGAAGAAGTTGATGTTGGGCTTGAGCACCTGAAAGTTGGGGAAGGGCATCAGATAATGCATGAAATCGACCGTGTAGTCCCAGATCTGGATCTGATCGCAGATGCGTGCCCATCCTGCCAGGTCCTCCACGAAGGTCGAGCCTGAAGTAGTACGTTCTTTGAAGCTGGCCACTTCATGACATTCTTCCAGCGAATGGGAGAAACAGCATTCGATGGAGCACAGCCGGATCAGGACATTGGGATGCGGTTTGATATGCTTCGGAGGCTTGCGGGTATACTGATAGGCCAGCACGCCCAGCTTCTTCTCCGGATACTCTTTGGCGACTGCCTCCGCGATCTGGTTGACGAAAGTCAGCAGCGTGCCGGCGTGGCTTCCTTCTTGCTCATCGATGGCACGGCAGGCAAGACAGGTGCAGGGATTGTACCAGTCATTCTGCGCGACCGCGATGAGCTCTGCCTCCGGATCTTTGCGGATCCACTCCAGTACCCGCTTTTTGGAGATCTCCACGACTTCAGGGTTGGTCAGACACAGCTGTGTATGATCTTTGATGCGTACACCGTCCACTTCCGAAAAATATTCCGGATGGGTGTCATAATACTCCGCGACGGGGACCAGTAAGTCGAAGGAATGCGCACCGCCGGAGAAAATGTTATAGCGATCCGTACCGCCGTGCTTCGTCTCCAGCTTGTGCGAGGGACCGTTCAGCCGGTTGCGGCAGGCCCAGTCCGGATCAAAAGCGCAGAAGTTATAGTCTTCGCGATAGGTGAGAGCCGGTTCCTTGTGGATGGAAAGGAAAGGGACCTTCAGCACGTCATAATGCGGGATGTGGGAGACGTCCGGGGTGAACCAGCGGCAGCCAAGCACGGTATCCAGCAGTTCATAGACGGCGTATAACGTGCCCCTTGGACGTCCGCCCGTGAGGATCAGGTCGTCTTCCAACGTTTGGATGTAAAATTCCTCCTTGCCCATCCCGCGCTGCACAGGGTTCAGACCGCCAGGGGCATTCCAAAGGGGAAAGCCCAGAAAGATGCGGTGCCGGTCCGCGGTCCCGCTCAAAGGCACGATCCGAAAATCAGCGCCTGTGCTTTCGTGCAGGAAACGAGCCAGTTCTTCTGCGGCATACTGCTCAGAGGCTGACGGCGCGGGCGGCAGCACGATCTGCCAGTCGGTGCGGCCATGGGCAGCTAAAGTCAAAGTATCCATCAGTACCTCCTTGGATCAAAGCAAACGGTCGACCCATTGACCGTCGACCTTATAGGGCATGTTTTCGGACAGATCTTCAGAATCGCACAGCAAAAGTACTTCGCGCATGCCATCGGCCAGATCCATCTGCAAGAATTCCTCGCGGGTGGTCCAGAAGACAGGGCCTTCTTCGGAAGCTTTCAAAGTTCCGCTGAAATGAGAGGTCCTATATACGAACACCATATAGCGGGTCCCATCCTCCAACAGCCAGTTGTAAATGCCGCACAGCCGCGGCTTTTCAATGAAAAGACCAGTCTCTTCACGGACTTCACGGATGATGGCTTCAGCCAAGGGCTCACCGGCTTCCACATGGCCGCCCGGGAAGACGATGCCGGTATAACGCCCGGTGACTTTGTTCTCGACCAGGATGCGGTCCCCATCATAGACCATGCACATGTTGGTCAGAATCACTCGTTCCATGTTAATTCTCCACTTCGATACAATCAGCAGCTGCAGGCGGCCAGGACTCCGGTTCGTAGTCCTCATAAGGGGCACCAAAAAACGCGACCAGTTCCTCATACGGCCGTTTTTTCATGAGTTCCAGGAATTCTTTTGCACTGCGGCAGGTGTCTTCTGGATGATGAAAGAATGGCGGTCTTCCAGCCTCCTTCAAGTATAGATTCAGATCAGTGCAGGCGCTGGCAAATTCATCCTCTGCCAGTTCTATATACGCTTCGCTGAATTCATCGTTCTTGAAAGAGGGATAGCCGATGTCTTTTTCTGCAAGGTATGCAACATTAAGATCCATCTCATCTAATGCCCGGTATATATGTTGCTGCGTGCCTGTTGGCAGAGCTTTGAGCAGAAATGCTACCCTTTTCTTCACATATTTTTCTGCGCCATGTGGAATGTAAAGCATATGCGGAAATCTCCTTGGTTTTCGTTATTTTCATTATACCTTCTGCGCCTGTAAAAAGCAATTTTCATCAGAAAGAATTGAATCGGTCCGAGATCCGTGGTACAGTAGTTAGAAATATGAAAGGAGGTGCAGTCATGATGGATGAGCAGAACGAACGCCTGCAATACGCGATCCGCCGGGCGGAAGCGGCGCTGGCAGCGAAGACCGAGATGAACCGCGGTATCGGCACGCAGTCCGAACGCATGCTGCACTGTGTCCTGAAATACTATTTCGAGCCGGATGAGAGCTTGCAGGAGATGCGGATCGGCCGACATATCGCGGACATCTACCGGCCTCAGGACAACCGCATCCTGGAGATCCAGACCCGGGATTTCGGCCGGCTGCGGGCTAAACTGGACGCCTTCCTGCCAGAATATAAAGTCACGGTGATCTTCCCGATCGCCCGGGAGAAGCGCATCTTCTGGATCGACCCGGAGACCGGCGAGGCGACCGGCGGTAAAAAGTCTCCCAAGAAGGGGACGGCGGCGGAGATCCTGAAGGAGATCTACCGGCTGCCGGATCATCAGACGAGGCCGGGACTGTCTTTTCTTCCGGTCTTCATGGACCTGAATGAATACCGCCTCGCCGATGGGCGAAAGAGCCGGGATGGCAAGCGTGGGTCGCACCGGTTGGAGCGCATCCCATACCATATCGAAGAGGGTTTCCTGCTGGAGATGACAGAGGATTATCTGGCGCTTCTGGAAGATCAGCTTATGGAACCTTTCACCGTGAAAGAATTCGGCAAAGCCCTGCACTTAAGAGGCATGGCCGTGAGTCAGTCGCTCAAAGCCATGGAAAGAGCCGGTGCGATCGAACACACCGGCTCAAAAGGAAAAGCATATATTTACGAACGAACGGATCGTTAACGGAGCGTGTCCTGCAGGATGCGCTCTGCGTTTTTCCAGGCGATCTTTTCGACTTCATCATAGGTGAAGCCGCTCTTGTGCAGTTTCTCCAGAAGGATGGGCATCTTCATAACGTCATCGATCTCCAGGTCGCCGCCGATGCCATCAAAATCAGAACCAAGGGCCAGGGCATCGATACCAGCCACATTGGCGATGTGATGCGCATGGCGGATGATGCCGTCATAAGTGCAGACCTCGTGCTCGTCGACGAAATCAGGGCAGAAGTTCAACCCCGTGAGTCCACCGTGGTCGGCCAGGATCTTCAGCATTGCATCGGTCAGGTTGCGGGTGTGCCCACAGACCGTGCGGGCATCCGAATGAGAAGCTATGAACGGTTTTTTGCAGAGCACAGCCACATCATAAAAACCACCGTCCGACAGATGACTGACATCCACGATCATGCCTTTCTCCTGCATGTAGACCACGGCCTCTTTACCAAAGTCCGTCAGGCCTTCCTGCATGATGACAGGATCCTTGGAGTTGGGAGAGCCAAAGCAGTTCTTGAAGTTCCAGGTCAAAGTGATCAGTCGGACGCCCTGATCGTAATAGTCATCCAGATTTTCCATCTTGCCGTCGATGGGGCGGCCTTCTTCCAACGTCAGGAAAGCAGAGGTCACGCCATCTTCCACAGCCTGCTGATATTCCGCGAAGCTGCCGACGATGCGCAGGTCCTCCGGATACTGTGCGGCGGTATCCTTTACGGCGCCAAGGACGGCGTCGGTAAATGCACGATCCGTGGTGAACCCTGCGTTGGAAATATACTCCAGGGGCGGGGTGAAGCAGGCAAAGAACTGGGCTCTGCCACCGGCCTGGCGCAGTCGGCTGACGTCCAGATGGGCATCCGGTTTGTTGTATAAATAGTCAACAGGGGTGCCGCCTTCTTTATGAGCGGTGAAAACGGCTCCTGCGGCAGTGTCGCAATGAAGATCGATAAACATGGCAGTAAGATCCTTTCTGTCAGCGTTCGTGTACGTGTTTTCCGGTCACGTGTTCGATGGATAGGCTGAGCACTAAGGCGCGCGCTCCGTTTTTAGCAATATCTTCTTCCGTCATCGCCGTGGTGGGGAAGTATTTATTGCCCAGCAGCCTCAGTTTGGCCACCTTTTCATCCGCATCGGCCACCTCCCGGATCTGTCCGAAAACGATGACACTGTTGAAATAGTAAAAATCACCGGTCTCGTCCGGGACCCCTTCATCCAGCACGCAGAAGGAAGCCTTGGCATGCCTGCGGACGGCGTCCAGCTTATGACCTTCAACAGCACAATGAAAATTCAGACTATGGTCGGAGGGATCGTACACAAAGTCCATGGGGACAGCATAGGGATAGTCCTCGTCGCCCAGAACGGCCAGTACACCGCGCGGACGGTTTTTGAGCAGATTGAGCGCTTCATTTTCAGGCAGCTCCTGCCTGATCCTGCGCATAGGTCGGAACATGATCATCACCTCTGCATCATTGTATCGACTTCCCGGACTTCCGTCAAGGTATTGAAATCTTGTTTTTGTTTCGTTATAATACATATATCAATCACTAAGGGAAAAAGGAATGTTCAACTACACGATACATGACGTCACATACCGGCTTCGGGAGCCGCAGGATCTGTCCTGGATCGCGGAAGAAGGCCACGTATTTTCCGCCATTGACCAGACGGGCAGCGGCTGCATCCTCTTCGGGATCGAAAAGAACGGCAGAAAGTATTGGTACAAGATCGCCGGCGCGAAAACGGTGGAAGCAGAGGTCTCTGCGGAGGAATCGATTCGGCTGCTGCGGTACGCGGTGCAGGTGGACCGGGATATCACACATCCTTTGCTGTGCCCGCTGATCCGGGACTTCACGCGGGATGGTTTTTATGTCGCTGTCTACGCCTATGTGGATGGTGAATGCCTGTTCGATCACTGGAATTTCGATTTCTATATGGCGCACCCGGAAGTCATAACGCCGATGCAAAGGTTCCACGATCTGCCGGTCGAAAAGCGCCTGATGGCAGCAGAAGGTCTCTTCAGTTTCATGCAGACCGTGATCGACGCCGGATATCTGGCTGTGGATTTTTACGACAGCAGCATCTTATATGATTTTGCAACGGACAAGATGGCGCTTTGTGACATCGACCTGTTCCAGAAAGCGCCGCTCGTCAATGACGCAGGTCCCGGTTACTTCGGTACCACGCGCCTCAAAGCACCGGAAGAGAACGAAAAAGGTGCGGCCATCGATGAGCAGACCAATCTGTTTACGCTCGGTGCGATCCTCTTCGATATGTTCACACGTATCGACATTTCTCAAACGCCGCACGTGTACCCTGAAAATGTGCCGGAACGACGCAGCGTAAGGCATTTTCTGCCGAATCCGAGACATTCGTTCGAATTGAATGACACAGTATATGAAGTGTTGTGCAAGGCCACCGCTATGGACCGGACACAGCGCTTTCACACGATACAAGATTTTTATGAGAATTGGAGGAAATCATTATGATCACCAAATCCAAAGGCTTGGAAAAAGAACTGTGGACGATCGAAGCAGCAGGGCAGAAAGCCCAGATCCTGCCGGAAGTCGGCGGCGAGCTGATCGCGCTGTGGCTCGATGGTATCCAGGTATTCCATACGGTCGGAAGCCTGGAAGGGGTCAAGGCACATCCGACATCCTACGGCCTGCCGCTTCTGTTCCCGCCGAACCGTATCGATGGCGGTCACTTCACTTTTGCGGGCAAAGAATACCAGTTCGCGATCAATGAGCCGGCTACGGGCAATTCCTTGCATGGCTTCCTGCATAAGGAACCCTGGGAGATCGAGGCGCTGAAGGACGAAGAGGATGAGGTCGTTATCCGCGTATTCTACGATGCGGAGCCTGGCTGGGCCCATTATGACGTATATCCTGTCACTTTCCTGGCGGAAGTCATCTACACTTTGAATAAAGATGGACTGTTCCAGGAAGTCCGTGTCACCAATACCGGTTCCGAGGTCATGCCCTATGGCCTGGGCTGGCATACCGCTTTCCGCATCACCCCGTCCACGGTGATGAACATCTCCGTCGGCAACCGTGTCGAAATGAGCGAACGCATCCTGCCCACCGGCAATCTGCTGCCGCTGTCTGCGGATGAGCAGAAGCTCGTGGGTGAAGGACTGGATCCGCTCTATGCCGATATGGACGATCATTTCACTGCGAAACAGTTTGACTGTGGTTTCTATGGTGCCGTGCTGACGCACAAAGAAGAGGGGACCCGTGTCATCTACCAGGTAGATTCTTTCTACAAGCACTGGATGGTATGGAACAGCAACCAGGAAGGCAGCTTCGTCTGCATCGAGCCGCAGAACTGGCGCGTGAATGCTCCGAACCTGCCCATCCCGGCAGAAGAGAGCGGTATGGCCTGCATCGAGCCTGGTGAGACTCTGTCCGTCAAAGCCTGCGTCAAGGCGGAAAAGATCTGATTTCTATTTTGTAGAGATATAAAGGAGGAAGAAAACATGTTTTGTCCTAATTGTGGAACCAGTCTGCCGGATGGCACCAAGTTCTGCCCGAACTGCGGCGCAAACCTGGCACAGCCGGAGCAGCCGCAGGTGGAGCCTGAGCAGCCGACGCCGGTCGCACAGCCCGTACAGCCGATGCAGGGCGCCGGTTATCAGCAGCCGTATCAGCAGCCGTACCCGCAGTATCCGAACCAGTATCAGCCGAACGATAAGTTTGGCGGCATGCCCATGAAGTGGCATAAGTTCCTGGTGTACTTCGCGCTGTGGGCCAACGCTGTGCTGTATGTGGTCACCGGATTCTCGAGTCTGACAGGATCTCAGTATGGATCCAAGGCTGACGCACAGATGGTCTATTCCGTCTTCAGAGACATGAAGTCGGTCGATACGATCTATGGTATCCTGTTGATCATCGCTGCAGTCATCGCTGTACTTACCGCGATCAACCTGCTGAAGATGAAGGCGAAAGGCCCGGCTCTGCTGACGGTCCTCTACGTGTTTGCCGCTGCGGCAGCTGTTCTGTACGTGATCCTTGTGATCGCTTCCATCAATAAGGTCACGTCCGGTGTAGATACCAGTGATCTGACTCGTTCCGCTGTTTCTTCCGCGGTCGGCGCCGTTGTCGCGGTCCTCATCAACAAGGTCTATTACGGCAAGCGTAAGCATCTCTTTACGAACTGATAGAGATGGAAGAGGAAGATCCACTATGCCGATCCAGCAAGTTCCAAACAATCAGATCAGACCGAATCCGACAGATCAGATCGGCGGTGTCCTGAATCAGGGGATCCAGTATTTCCAAAAGCCGCAGTTTTATGGTAAGTTCAGAGCGTATTGCTTCATCAACTTCGGCTGCATCGCGCTGCTGCTGGTGCTGATCACGTTCATGTTCTTTAAACAAGGAGAGAGTGCTGCGGCCATGGGCTGCCTGATCATGTCCGTCCTTGCCATAGCGCTTTGCTACTTGATCTGGCTGCCTGTCAAGAAGAAAGTGCAGCCGCAGGACAGACGGTTGGTCTTCTGGGGGTTCTTTGCCAGCGGTGTGCTCATCTTTGGCAAGATCCTGTTGATCGTCCTGATCATCACGATCCCGCTCGCCTTGAGGATCGGTGGGGACAACCCGTATTCCTACCGCATGGTCCAGAACGGAGTCCATGCCGGTGAATATGTTCTCTGCCGTCAGAAGCTGAACGGGCAGATCGAGGACATCTACGGGAATATCTATGAAGAAGCCTGAACAGGTGCTTTTATGAAGCCTGCAGAAAAAAACTGCAGGCTTTTTCAAATTTATTGTAACGAAACATTGTTTTTCTGCATGTATATACAGATCGAACATGCGACGTCTCGCGATTGTAAAAATACGATGCTTGAGTCGCATGCCAAATCGCCTTCAGCGATTTCGATGGATGATGAAAGGAGGTGTCCGAGGTGTCAGATATGGAGCAGATGTATCAGCAGTATGCCCAGACGGTATATCGATTTCTGCTGTCGAAGGTCCGAAACGCGGATCTGGCGGAAGAGCTGACACAGGAGACCTTCTATCAGGCGATCCGGTCCAGCGGGAAGTATGATGGTTCCAGCAAGGTCTCGACCTGGCTGTGCGGCATCGCCAAGAACGTGCTGCTGACCTACAACCGGAAGCATCCGACGATGGAGGATATCGATGAGCAGCCGCTCATCAGTCCATCGGCGGAGCAGGAGGCGATGAGCCAGACCAGACATCTGGATCTGCTGAAAAAGGTACATGATCTGTCGGAACCCTACCGGGAAGTCCTCTTGTTGCGCGTCTACGGCGGCCTCTCCTTCCGGGAGGTCGCGGAAGTGATGGGAAAGACCGAAAACTGGGCACGCGTCACTTTTTACCGGGCAAAAGAGCAATTAAGAAACGAGGTGTTATAAATGCAGAAAATACCGTGTGTCGTGATCAAAGACCTGCTGCCATCCTATGTGGATGGCCTGACCGGCGAAGAAACGAACCAGCTGATCCGTGAGCATGTTGCAGAATGCGCGGACTGTCAGGCAACGCTTAAGGCTATGCAGGAGCCGACGCCTGCCGCGCCGGAGGATCGGAAAGAGATCGATTTTCTCAAGAAAAATCGCAAAAAGAACATCAAAGTCCTGATCGGGAGCCTGATCGCCTGCATCGTGCTGGCGGCCGGCGTGATCGGCCTGAGGACCTTTGTGATCGGGTCGCCTTCGATACGTGGGTTGGTGGCATGTGATGTTTCGGTAGAAGAGGGTAAGACACTGATCCTGGACGGCACGGTGGTCGACAGCTTCCACGCGATCTCCAAGGTCGATGTAGCGGAGGAAGATGGTGTGATCAAGGTCACGACACGTGTCGTTGTCCCGAGCTTCTTGCACGCATCAGGAAGCGTCCACACAGCATACAAAGCGGAGCAGACGATCAAAGAGGTCTGGCTGGACGGCCGCATCATCTGGGAGAACGGAGAGGTAATCCCGCAGCAGACAGCGGATCTCTTCGAGACGCGTCATGATTATGTCGGAGATATGCCTGCCAATGGTCAGCTTGCCAGGCAGTTGCGGGTCGAGTCGATCATCGGGCCGTATGAAAATGAGTTGGAGACCGCGACCGAACCTTATGAATGGAAGCTGATCCTTAAGGAAGATCGGACCGTGTCGGAAGAGAAGCTGGATGCGATCGCATATTGCATGTTAGGGCTGGTGGGAAATCTTGGTCAAGTAACTTTCCAAGGACCTTCTTTCACAAAAACGGTCACAGTTGAAGAAGCGACTGCGTTCTTTGAACGCAATATCAAAACCTGCGGCAGTTCTGCCGGGGCACTGAATCAATTGATCCAGAAAACACGTCTGTTTTATGTGTCTACCGCGGATTTTGTGCCGGACAGGATGGATCTTACCTCACAGTTTGACCCGTCCCAGGTGGATCATACAGAAAAAGACCCATCCATCGTTGTTGATTTCTATGAGAGATACCAAAGCATCAGATTTACGGACAAGCGTTACAAAGCAATGGGACAAGAAAACCGCTATATGGTCATTACATTCCGTGATTCTCGGACCGGACAGACAAGAGGATTTACCTTGGACGGTGCTTGCATGCTTGTATTTGAAGATGATGCGTATTATTATCGAGAGATCGAAGATGGAGAGGAATTATACGAAGCGTTATGTGCGTTAAAGAAAGAGTGAAGGAACCGATGATTGGATCTGGATTAGGGTATTTGAGAATTTGTGTCCACTCCGGAGATCCTAAGCTTTTGACCTTGATGGACACAAAATTCTAAAAAGACAATTATAGATCCAATGATTGGACCTGGATCGAGGTATTTGAGATTTTGTGTCCACTCCGAAGATCCAAGGCATACGATTTCCGTGGATACAAAAGTCTAAAAAGGCTCTTAAGGATCCAATGATTGGACCTGGATCGGGGTATTTGAGGATTTGTGTCCACTCCGCGAACACCGGGCCAACGATTTCGGTGGACACAGGAGTCTAAAAAGACACTTATAGATCCAATCTATGGATCTAAATCGATCCGATCCATGTTTTGTGTCCACTCTGACAATCCATATAAATGAAAAAACCGCCCTGTCGGCGGTTTTTCTTGTTGTATGATAAGTTGAGGCCTGGGGAACGAGGATCTCGTTCATGGAAACATGGAGCAGCATGCTTAGCGCGTACAGGTTGTCTACGCTCGGAAGCGAGCGGCCCCATTGCCACCTATAGATGGCCTGCGGGTCTTCGAAACCGAAGTAGTCCTGCAGATCGCGGACGGTCAGGCCGCTTTCTTTGCGCAGTCGCTGGATGTTGCGGCCGGTAGCGGCCGTATCGATCGTCGGGAATAAGTTCTGATCCATATACAACACCTCCTCATTTATTATTCAATTGTCGCAGGAGTATTAGGATACACGATTTCCCGGGAAAATGCAAGGCTTTTTTGAACTACAGATTCAATGATTTTTCAAAATTCTTCTGATACAATGGCATCAGTTCGAAAAAAGAAGGAGAGAAATATGAATCTGAAAGAAGCATTCCGTTTCCAGAACAAACTGGACGCCCTGATGGCCG
>JAFVHC010000217.1 GCA_017474705.1 Bacillota bacterium | reverse complement strand
TATCGATGAACTGATATTTCAGAGAAGAACTGCCACAGTTGATGACTAAGATTTTCATGTATTATGTCCTCCTGATATTGTGATGGCCTTTATCCCTGTGCCTGTACGGCCGTGATAGCGATGACGCCTACGATATCTTCCCAGGAGCAGCCACGGGACAGATCGTTGATCGGAGCGGCGATACCCTGTGTGATAGGTCCATAGGCTTCTGCCTTGGCCAGGCGCTGTGCCAGTTTGTAACCGATGTTTCCGGCATCCAGATCCGGGAAGACCAGAACATTGGCATGACCTGCGACTTCGCTGCCCGGTGCTTTGGAAGCGCCGACACTCGGAACGATGGCGGCATCGAGCTGCAGCTCACCGTCCAGTTTGATATCCGGGAACTGCTCTCTTGCGATGGCGACGGCCTCGAGGACCTTGTCGACATCCGCATGTTTCGCACTGCCCTTGGTGGAATGGGACAGGAACGCAACGATGGCTTCTTTTTCTACCAGCAGTTCGAAGGACTTGGCAGAAGAAGCGCTGATGGCAGCCAGTTCTTCCGGATTCGGATTCTGGACCAGGCCGCTGTCGGCGAAGATGAAGACGCCGTCAGCACCATATTCACAATCCGGAACACAGATGACGAAGAACGCGGAGACCAGCTTGGTGCCAGGCGCGGTCTTGATGATCTGCAGAGAAGGTCTGAGGGTGTTGGAAGTAGAATGGCATGCGCCGGAAACGACACCATCCGCATCTCCGCACTTGACCATCATGCAGGCATAGTACATATACTCATTAAGGAGGAGCTCTTCAGCCTGTTCGCGCGTCATCCCTTTGGATTTACGCAGCTCGACCAGCGTATCGATGTACTCTGCGGTCTTAGGGTTGGTCTTCGGGTCCACGATGGTGGCACCGGTGATATCCAGACCTTCACTGTTCTTCGCTACTTCTTCAGGGCTGCCGATGATGATCAGATCGGCGATGCCTTCCTTAAGAGCTGCTTCCGCGGCCTGGAACGTACGACGATCCATAGACTCGGGAAGAACGATGGTCTTTTTGTTCAGCTTAGCGCGCTCTTTGACGCGATCCAGGAATAAACTCATGGCATATATCTCCTTTACATTTAAAATTGATAGCCTTAACCTTATTTATTATACCTGTGCGGCGGCGAAAAATCAACAGGTAAATCGCGGATTGCAAAGGTTTTCCCGTTATGATACAATGCTGGTAACGACACGTACGAGGAGGCCTGTGATATGGCAAAAGACGAGATCTATACCATTCCTGTCAATGATGGATTCAATGAGGATTGCGAATGCGCTTTCTGTGCCATGCAGCAGAAACTGGAGCAGGATATGCTGGACTTCGTCCTCTCCCCCTCCTACATGGAAGAGGACGTCCGGGGCGAAACGAATGCCAAAGGCTTCTGCCGCACGCATATGGAGCAGCTGTACCGCAGGGAGAACTCCCTTGGCGTCGCTTTGATCATGCAGTCCCAGTTCGACCACCAACGCAAATACGTCATGGAACTGGCCAAGGGCGGCGCACCTGCAAAAAAAGGCGGTCTGTTCGGGAAAAAGCAGACCGAGGCCGACCCCATCCAGACCTATATCGATAACCAGCCGCACACTTGCTATATCTGCGACCGAACCCAGGATACATTGCAGCGGTATCTTGGTGCATTCTTCATCCTTTGGAAGAAAGATGCTTCCTTCCGCGAGAAAGTCCTGAACAGCAAGGCGTTCTGCCTGGTGCATTTCCTACAGCTCATCAAAGCGGCGGACGCGCACCTCTCCGCCAAAGATGCCGCTGCTTTCAAGGAACAGATCCTGGCGCTGCAGCAGAAGAATGATGAACGCATCGCCGAGGATATCAACTGGTTCACATTGAAATTCGACTACCGCTATCAGAAAGAGCCCTGGAAGAACAGCAAAGACGCAGTCCCGAGGACCATACAGAAGGTGAACGGACAGATCGTGACAAAATAAGTCCTGAGGAAAGACCTCAGGACATTTTTATGCTTATTTATAATACTTTTCGATGCCTCCATAGCCCATGATCAGTTTGCCCCGGCGGGTCTTTTCAATGAAGCTGTTCAGTCTCTTCCGGTACTCCTCAGGGCGGTTTTTCGCAGCTTCGATATACGCGATCCGGATGCGTTTGTACGGCTCAGAGAACCTTTGGTAATTCTCCCAGACCGTCTCGTCACCGTTAAGTTCTTCAAGGATGTCCTCCGGAAACACAAAGGTTTTTTGCAGGAGCGAAAGTACGCTTTCTCTGATCTTTGGGTGGATCATTCCATGCGCGTCCAGCCAGATCAATCGTTCTATGTTCGGCTGAGAGTATGCACTGCCAGCCTTTCGCGGTGTAAATCGTCTGATACAATGCGTTTCATCCAGATGCTTGTTGGTGCTGTCGATCCAGCCGAAGCAAAGGGCTTCTTCCACTGCATCGTTATAAGAAAGGCTCTTTTCTCCGGAACCTTTCATCGGAAACACGAGCCATATCTCCGAGGCTGTCTCAAAATGCGCAGAAAGGTACTGCCTCCACTCATTCCTGTCGCTTGTATAATAGATCTCCATATTTACAAATTAAAGATGCCGCCTTCCAGAGCGCTCCTGGCTGCCAGTATGTATTTGCTGGTGTCCAGAGGATCTACACTGGTGCGTGTGCGTATTTCATGCACGTCGATCGGCGCATCCTGATATCCATGCAGATGCATGGTCATATCCGCACGCCCGCCGCTCAGGGATTTGAGCTGTTCGCTGTAGTCCAGACAGGAGACCGCCGGTATGAAGGCTTGCAGCACGGTCCGCTTTCCTTCGACGTGTGTATCCACTACTTCGCCGCGCATGGCGACCACATCGCTCATCACACGACCCACATGCTCATCCGGCAGATAGAACGTGATCTCCATCACAGGTTCCAGCAGCCGGCTGCCACCCTTCTCCAGACCGTCCTGGATGGCCCAGGGCGTCGCCACGATGAAGTCCAAAGGATGGGTATGGACGTGATGATATCCCCCATCGATCAAAGTGATCTTCACGTCCGTGACTTCCCAGCCCAGCCGTCCTTGCTTCAAAGCGATGGGCAGCGCCTGCTCCACCTGATGCTGGTACCGCTCCGGGATCTCCCGGAATCCAACTTCGGAATGGTACTCCACTCCGCTGCCTCTGGGGCCGGGTTCGATCTGGAAGTGCAGGATCGCCCAGCAGGGCTTGGGCATGGTGTAGACTGCTGTACCGATCGCAGCTGAAGCGATGGTCTCTTTATAGATGACCGTCGGTTTCGCAAACATCACGTCCAGGTCGAAACGCGTCGCCAGGATCTCCTGGAGGACCTCCTGATGGATCCGTCCCATGACCTGTAAGTGGATCTCGCCTGAAGCTCTGGCCCAGGTCATCTGCAGCAACGGGTCTTCCGCCGACAATGTAAGACACGCCTGCCTGAGTTCCTCCAGGCGCCCGGGATCCCTCGGAATGACCTGTACGCTCATGAGCGGCTGCCCCATGGAGCCCAGGTCGACCCGGCGCGGCAGACCGCCTGGATCGCCGAGCACGTCCCCTACCTTCAAGCCGAGACCATATACGATGCCGATTTCTCCAGCTGTTAAAATGCCGATATCTTTCCCGGAAGCATCACGGATCTGTGAGACCTTGTTCTCTCCCAGGCTCTGCCGGTTCTCCAGCTGTCCACCGAACAAGCGCACCCAGGCGCCGCTTCCGAGGCTATTGTCCTGCTCCATGGCGAAGGCGATGCCTGACATCCTTTTCAGATCCACGGAAGGGGCCGGCAGCCAGTCGACGACGGCATCCAGGACTTCCTGTATGCCGATGCCTTTCAGGGCTGATCCTTGCAGCACAGGGTATGCTTTTCCCGCCCGCGCCAACATACATAACCGCTCTTGAAGCTTCTCTACCGGCACATCGCCCTCTTCCAGCCACTGTTCCATGACAGCGTCATCCAGGCCGGACACGATATCCAGAAGTGCCTGCGGATCCTCCGGGAACACTGCATTCGGGCTCAAAAGTTCATGGATCTCTACCATGGTGCGCGGGGCATCTGCCCCTTCCCGATCCATCTTGTTCAGAAAAAGCACCACCGGGATCTGCTGCCGCTCAAAGGTATGGAACAACAGCTCTGTCTGTGGACGCACACCTTCCGCGGCACTGACCACCAGGACCGCACCGTCCAAAGCCCAGGTAGACCGCTCGATCTCGGACATGAAATCCGTATGGCCGGGAGTGTCGATCAGATGGATACGCACGCCCTTCCATTCCAGTTCCACGCACGTGGCTTTGACTGAAATACCGCGCCGCTGCTCCACCGGCAGATTGTCGGTATGGGCCGTGCCTTTATCCACACTGCCTGCCGTACGGATCGCGCCGCTCACTTTCAGCAGCTGCTCCGTCAATGTGGTCTTACCGGCATCTACATGCGCGAAAATACCAATATTTCGAATACTTTGATTCTTCATAACATACTGCTATTATTCAAAACCGCCTTTTTCCACATCGAAGATCCTGGACTCTAAGCTGCCGTCCGTTTTTTCGAACTGTACGACGGCGGCCGTTTCCGAGACCGCACGGATGCTGACCGGCTGCTGATCGATCTCCAGCAGCTGGCCGGAACCATTGTTGTCATAGCCGATCATGTATGCATCATCCATTCGCACCAGCAGCACATCCCGTTCAGGGCCGAACAGACAGACCCTTAGCACCGGGCCATAAGTCAGGTCCTTCTGATGCACCTTCTGTACATATGCCTGCGTCTCTTCACTGACCACGTCCAACGCAAAAACATCCTCCGGTTCACTGACCGAAAAACCATCCTGCACCGCCTGATCCGGATCCACGTAATTAGTGAAGGTCAGATCTTCGGTGGCCGGATCGATGTATACATAACTGTAGCACCGCGTCGTCACCGCCCGATGCTCATAGGACTGGATCGTGTAGCATCCCTGCTTATACACATAGTGCTCGCACAGATCCAGCTCCGGATAGACGATGCGCATCTCACAGGGCACGCCGGAGAGCGCTTTGTAGAAGAAAGTCTCCAGGATCTCTTCCCCGTAGATCCTATCGCCGCTGATGGCAATGACTCCACCCCTGACTGCCTTATCCGGTTCATAGATCTGGCCGACGAACGGCTGATAATCCGTACGTTTCGCTTTTTTCACGATAGAGAATTCCGCCGTCGCCATATGATCCCAGCCCTTGTCTGTCGTATACGTTCCGAATGTATAAGGAACTACGATCCGGTACTGTCCCAAGGAAAAATCACGCGCATAATCACTGAAAGGTACATGGACAGCCCCGCGGTATCCGGCAGAAAGATACGGCAGTTCCATCGTATGGGCCGTACCCTCTTTTTCCGGAATGGTATACCACGTGCCGCCGATCAGCACTTCCATTTCCGGGAGCCCGTAGCAAAGATCCTGTTCGGCATCATTGCTGAAGATACAGTACGTCCACTCTTCTTTGCCCGTGTAATCCGGGAAATCCATTTCCAGTGTGACCTGTGCATCTTCCGTCAGGCCGCTGTGATCCGCCTCCTGCAACGTCTGCTTATTCTTTTCGGAACCGCAGGCAGAAAACAGCACCAACATGATCAGCAGCGCCATTAATGCAGTGATCTGTCGTTTCATCCGCACATACACCCTCATCTGAAATACATATAATAATTACATTTGATCATACCGTTGTACAGCTTGCGCTTCTTATCGGCTTTCCGTCCAAACAGGCTTTCGAACCTCTCGTGCGGTGTGATCGCGAAAAACGTTTGTCCATCGCCCGGATGGAAGACCTCGCCCATCGTCTTATAGATCCGTTCCGCTTCTTTGACTTCCAGCAAACGCTCTCCGTACGGTGGATTGCAGACCGTGATCTGCCGTTCGGCATCCGGTTTGAAATCCTTCACGTCCCGCTGCGCTACATGGATCCGCCCGGCGATGTGCGCCTTTTTCGCGTTTTCCTTTGTCAGCTCCAGGGCTGCCGGATCGATATCGTAAGCATAGGCCTTGAACGGTGCGTCTTTCTTGATCACGTCCATTGCCTCTTCCCGCAGCTGCTTGAAGGTGTTCTTCGGCAGCAGTGCCCAATCTTCACAGGTGAACTTGCGGAACAGGCCGGGGGCGATATTCAGCGCTTTCAAACCCGCTTCGATGGCGATCGTGCCGGAACCGCAGAACGGATCCACCAACAGAGAATCCGCATGCACGCGTGCCAGATCGACCATACCGGCCGCCAACGTTTCCCGGATCGGCGCCGCATTGGCGTTCTTACGATACCCGCGCTTATGCAGGCCGGCTCCGGACGTATCCAGCAGGATCTGTACATGATCCTTCATGATCGTGAACTGGATCTGATACAAAGCGCCTGTCTCCTCGAACCACTCGATATGATAGCGCTCTTTCAGCCGTTCTACGACTGCTTTCTTGATGATGCTCTGGCAGTCAGGTACGCTGTGCAATACCGAATGCAGAGCGGATCCTTTCACGGGGAACTTGTCCTTCTGTCCGATATACATCTCCCATGGGATGGCTTTGACGTTCTGAAACAATTCCCAAAAGAAAACGCGTCGAACTCCCGCAAAAGGATCTGGACGCGTTCTCCGCTGCGGACCCAAAGGTTGGCCCGCGCCATATCTTTGAAGTCACCTTCAAAATATACCTTGCCGTTGTCGGCCTGGACGTACTGGAATTTCTGCCACTTCAATTCATCGGCGACGATCCCTTCCAGACCGAACAACGTAGGGATGACCATTTTCATGTCCGGCTGCTCCGTTCATAAGTAAAAAACTGATAGGTCAGACCATTCTCTGTGATGGGATCCCCATCTGCCGTAACGGTCCACTCTTCCTCATTCCACTCCGGGAAATAGGTGTCGGCATCATATTCTGCATCGATCTTCGTGATGTACATCCGCTCGACGTATGGCAAAGACGCACGGTAGATGCTGGCACCGCCGAAGACGACGATCTCCTCCTCCGCGGCCTGGCATTCTTCCAGGATCTGCTTCAGATCCCGCACGACGCGGACCCGCTTATGTTCCTTATGGAAGTTCAGGTCATCGCTCACGATGATGTGGAAACGCTTCGGCAGGACACCCGGCAGAGACTCAAAGGTCTTCTGGCCCATGAGCAGCGTTTTGCCCATGGTCTTTTCCTGCAGATGCTTGAAATCCTGCGACAGCGTGGGCCAGGGCATGCGGCCATCTTTGCCGATCTCCCGATTGCGGCCGATCGCAACGATCAAGGATAACATTATACCGCGACCTCCATGCTGATCTTATCATGATGCTTGTAACCGATCAGTTTCACATCCTTGACAGTGAAATCGTAGAAATCCTTGATTTCCGGATTCAGCCAGAACTGCGGTGCCGGATAAGCTTCTCCCCTGCGGGACAGCTGCTCTTTCATGGCTTCTACATGGTTTTCATATACATGTGCATTGTTGATCACATGGGTGAACAGACCGGGCTTGAGACCGGTGACCTGCGCGATCATATGCACGAGCACAGCGTACTGCGTCGTATTGAAGGGTACACCAAGGCCCATATCCCCGCTGCGCTGGATCAGCATACAGTTCAGCTTATCTCCTGTCACATCCCACATGGACAGGAAGCAGCACGGGGGCAAAGCACCGGTCGCAAGATGCGGTATCTGCCAGAGATTGATCATCATGCGGCGGTCCTGCGGATTGGTCTTCAGGGTATGGATCAGCTTATCGATCTGATC
>JAFVHC010000216.1 GCA_017474705.1 Bacillota bacterium | reverse complement strand
TGGCTGAACGCGTTTTATCCGGACTATGCATTGGTCGATGGGCAGCCCCTCACCATGTCGGGGAGTCTGAACAATCCGGGCTACCTGTATTCCGTCTATTACGCGGATCAGGTCATCGGCATGAACGTGCTGATGGATGGGGAGCAGATCACCATCGATGATTACACCGTCACCTTCTCGGATCCGCAGAGCTACACCATCCTACAGATCAAACGAGATCGTTTCGTATGGCTGGCCTTCATCGGCGGCATGATCTTGATGCTGGGCTTAGGTCTGGCTTTCTACCTGCAGCCTGTGAAGATCTGGGCGCTGCGGACGGAGGAGGGCTGGACCGTGTACGGGTCCGGCAGAAAAGGCGGGGCGCTGTTCAAGGAACGGTTTGAACAGGCCGTGCAAGAAAAGATAGGAGAAACGACAGCATGAGTAGTACGATGCTGCAGATCGAGAGCGTATTGTTCTCCATCGTGATGGCGGTCTATTTCGCCTCCACGATCCTGTATTTTGTGTATATCGCGGTCAAAAAGGAAGCCGTATCCCGCATGGCGGTGATCGTGCAGATCCTGGGCCTTCTGCTGCATACGGCGGCGCTGATCCTGCGGGGGACCGCGGCCGGCCGCCTGCCGCTGACCAATCAGTATGAATTTGCCACCAGTTTTTCCTGGGGCATCTGCCTTGTCAGCCTGATCTTCATCCTGAAGTTCAAGTTCCCGGTGTTGGGGGCATTCGCTTCGCCGGTCAACCTGCTGATCATCGGCTATGCGGCCATGCAGAGCAAGGAAGTGCACGAGCTCATGCCGGCACTGCAGTCCAACTGGCTGGGCTTCCACGTGTCCACGGCGATCATCGCCTACGGCTCTTTCGGCGTTTCCTTCGTGCTGGGTATCATTTTCCTGCTGCGCGACAGGATGACGGAGCAGGGCGGTTTCCTGGATCAGCACATCCCGAACAAGGAAAAATTGGACACCATCGCCTATCGCAGTGTAGCGCTGGGCCTTCTGTTCCTGAGCCTTACCATCGTGACAGGTGCCATCTGGGCGGAGAACGCCTGGGGCAGCTACTGGTCCTGGGATCCGAAGGAGACATGGTCGCTGGTCACCTGGATCATCTACGCGATCTATCTGCATCTGCGGATCCGTAATGGCTGGAAGGGCAAGACCGCGGCGGTCTTCGCCGTGATCGGATTCATCTGCGTGCTGTTCACCTACATCGGCGTCAATACGCTGCTGCCGGGTGTGCACAGTTATAAATAGTTTGCAGTGATTTTGGAGGGAAATAAAAATGAACTATATGGAAGAGGCGCTGCGCCTGCATGGGGCATGGCAGGGCAAGATCGAAGTCATCTCCCGTGTGAAAGTGGAAACAAAAGAGGACCTGTCCCTGGCCTATACGCCGGGTGTGGCGCAGCCCTGTCTGGAGATCCAGAAGGATCCGGACCTGTCATTCAGTCTGACCCGCAGGCACAATCTTGTCGCGGTCATCACGGATGGCACGGCGGTCCTGGGTCTGGGCGATATCGGGCCGGAGGCCGGCATGCCGGTCATGGAAGGCAAATGCGCCTTGTTCAAGGCCTTTGCCGATGTGGATGCCTTCCCGCTGTGCATCAAGAGCAAGGACGTGGACGAACTGGTCCGCACCATCTATCTGCTGAGCGGCAGCTTCGGAGGCATCAATCTGGAGGATATCGCGGCGCCTCGCTGCTTCGAGGTGGAGCGCAAACTGAAAGAGATCTGCGACATCCCGGTCTTCCATGATGACCAGCATGGAACGGCCATCGCTGTCGGAGCAGCGCTGATCAATGCCCTGCGTGTCGTCGGCAAGGAGATGGGTGAAGCCAAGGTCGTCATCAATGGAGCCGGTTCAGCGGGTATCGCCATTGGCAAGCATTTGATGAACTTAGGCGTGCGGCACCTGAAGATGGTGGACCGCAACGGCATCCTCTGCGCCGGCATAGAGATGAACTCCGCCCAGGCGGAAATGGCGGAGATCACCAATCCCGAGCATTTCAGCGGCCTTTTGGCGGACGCGCTGAAAGGTGCGGACGTATTCATCGGCGTGAGCGCCCCGCACATCGTAACGAAGGACATGATCCGCAGTATGGCGGACAAGGCGATCGCCTTCCCCATGGCCAACCCCGTGCCGGAGATCGAACCGGAGGATGCGCTGGAAGCCGGCGCGGCCATCGTGGGCACCGGACGCAGCGATCACCCCAATCAGATCAATAACGTGCTGGTCTTCCCGGGTCTGTTCCGCGGTGCTTTGGACGTGCGTGCGCGTGACATCAATGAGGAGATGAAACAGGCCGCCTCCTATGCCTTGGCCGATCTGGTCCCGGAAGAAGAACTGAGCAACACATACATCCTGCCTGCGGCTTTCGACAAACGTGTCGGGCCGACGGTGGCCGCTGCGGTGGCCAAAGCTGCCCGCGAAAGCGGTGTGGCACGGTTATAAGAACAAAAAAACGGAGCTTTTTCAGATTTTTTTTGAATAAGCTCTTTTTTCATGCAATAAAATACTTCCCTTCTGCATTGTTATAGTGAAAGCACAAAGAACGGAAGTGTGGATTATGAAACGAAAGATCTTTGCATGGATGTTGGCGCTGCTTTGCGTATGTGGGATGTTCAAGGTGCCGGTGGAGGCGGCCTCGGAGCAGATCAGGAAGACCACCTATGAGGAAAATGGTGAGGTCGAAGTCGATTTTTATGGTCGTGCACAGTATAAGAACGCAAAAGTGACAGTCAAAGCCCAGGATGGGACAAAACTGAAAGCCGTGATCACGGATAAGGATAGTGACGATCTGGACTTCAAAGTTACCGGACTTCAACCGAACACCAAGTACACGTATACCATTTCCGGGATCCGGGTCAGTAATAACGATTCCTACGGAAAAGTCGGCGGCAGCTTTACGACACCGAAGACTGAGCTGGCCATCCGGAAAGTCAAGTATGACAGAGAAGACAAAGAACTGGAGATCGAATTCTTCAGCCGGGTCCAGTTCAAGAACGTGAAAGTCACCCTGATCGATGAAGATGGCAGCAGCAAAAAACTCAAAGTGCTGGAAAAGGATCGTGATGAGATGGAAGTCCGTGCCGGCAGCCTGAAGCGCGGTCATACCTATACGATCCAAGTCCAAGGTGTGCGGCAGTACAAGAAAGGATCTTACACCACGGTGACTAAGAGCTTTACTGTCAAATAAATGTATCTTTTTCACAAAAACTGTTTGCAATAGATCGTTCTTGTGCTATACTATTCACAAAAGGCGGCTCGAATAAGAGCTGCCCGAGGAAAGGACTGATCGTATGAAATTCAATTTCACAGGCAAACAGCTTGAAGTAACGGACAGCCTGCGGGCGTATGCGGAGAAAAAAGTCGGCAAGATCGATAAGTTCTTCAGATACGAGTCTGATGCGCAGGTCACGTTCTCCAGAGAACGCGGCCGGATGACTGCTGAAGTCACGTTGAAAAACGGAAGCCGCATCTATCGTGCCAGCAACACCTCCAAAGACATGTACGCATCTCTTGATACATGCGTCAGCGCCATCGAGCGGCAGATCCGCAAGAACAAGACCCGCCTGGCCAAGAACCTGCGCGAAGGTGCTCTGGACGACCTTCCGGAAGTGCCACAGGATCTTTGGGAGGAAGAGGGCGAGTTCGATGTTGTCCGTGTCAAACGTTTCGACATCAAGCCGATGACCGTCGAGGAAGCCATCCTGCAGATGAACCTGCTGGATCATCAGTTCTTCGTTTTCCAGAACCGGAGCGAGGACGATGCATTCGCCGTAGTCTATCGCCGCAACAATGGCGGCTATGGTCTGATCGAGGCCGAAGAAGACTGAAGCACCCGGACCGATAATTGAACATAATAAAAACCCGCTCCATTCAGAGCGGGTTTTTGATTGGATCGAATGTGTCAGAATGTGGAAACGCCGAAGCTGTTGACCATACCATCCAGCTTGATGCCCATCTTGCACAGCGGACACTCGGTGGAGACGTTGCTTTCGTAATCATCCAGAACATCAGTTCCAAAGATCGCAGTGACCGGGAAGCCCATGCACTCTTCGACACGGGTGAAGATGGAGCAGATGCCGACCGGGATACCGCGGTAGTAGCGGATGGCTTCGATCGCTGCCTGTACGGTATAACCGGTGGTGACAGAAGCAGCCAGGACCAGGACGCGTTTGCCGACGATCATCGGTGCGGTGTTATCGCGGAAGATAAGCTGGCTGCCGGTGGTGTGTTCCGGCGTAACGACGTAGATGGTCTGATGCGCATTCATGTTGGTGAAACCGGCCTTGGTCAGTTCGCTGGCCATGCAGGCGCCGACGACCTCGGTACCGTCCAGGCACAGGATCGTGTCGATGACGGTGGAGGATTTGAAGCGCTGTGCCAGTTCGATGGCGGCTTCGCGGGCCTCGGACAGGCGGTGCTTGGTCATGGTAAGGTCGATATAATAATTGATGTGGCTGTGGCTGGTGGCGAAATGCCCTCTTGCGACACGCAGGGCAAGATTGCTGCCCGGATTGGGATACGTTATGATCTGGATGGCCATTGTGGTACGCTCCTTTATGTTCTGTTTCGATGATTTGCTTACGTTCCATGATAGCAGATTTACGGCTCAATGTCAACTTTCAGCTGTTTAAAGCGAAAACTTGTCAAACGGGTGATAATTCGCTATAATAGGAGAAACTTATGAATCATAAGGAGTATCATGGCCATGCAAGATTTCATCCAATTCCTTAAAAAGTCACCGGTCAGTTTCTTCGCAGTCCGCGCACTGCGCAGAAAGTTCGTGGATGCCGGTTTTACCGAGCTGTCATTGACGGATCCGGACTGGCAGGTATCGGCCGGCGGTCGTTACTACCTTACGGTGGGAGATTCGGCCTGCTTCGCCTTTGTCCTGCCTGAAGATCTGAGCAGGATCAAGGCTCCGGTCTATCGTATGATCGGTGCCCATACCGATCAGCCATGCCTGCGCGTGAAGCCTTCGCCGGACATGCACCAAAACGGGTACTATAAACTGAACATCGAGGTCTATGGCGGCCCCATCTTTTCTACCTGGCTGGACAGACCGCTGTCTCTGGCCGGGCGCGTTACCTTGAAAAGCGATGATGTTTTTGAGCCGGAGGTCCGCTATGTGGACCTTAAAAAGCCGGTGCTCGTCATCCCCAACCTGGCCATCCATATGAACCACGACGTGAATAAGGGCGTCGCACTGGATCCACAGACGGATCTGCTGCCGGTGGGCGGTCTTGCAGAGGGACAGGATGCCACGCTGCTGATGGATGCGCTTTGCGCGGCACTGGATGTGCAGGCGGAAGACATCCTGGATTTCGATCTCTTCACCTATACCACCGAACCGCCCTGCGTGGTCGGTTTCAAAGATGAATTCCTTTCCGCTCCGCATCTGGATGATCTGGTCATGGTGCATACAGCGGCCACCGCTCTGATGGCTGCAAAACCCCAGACTGGCGTCAATATCTTCTGCGGGTTCGACCATGAGGAAGTGGGCAGCCGGTCCCGGATGGGTGCCGGTTCCGAAACGCTGTACATCCTTTTGGAGAAGCTTTCCAAGGCGTTGGGCAGACCGCACCCGACTGAAGATCTGATGGAGTCCTTCATGATCTCGGGTGACGTGGCCCATGCCACCCATCCCAACCATCCGGAACGTCATGATCCTGTGCTGACTACGTATCTCGGCAAAGGCCCGGTCATCAAGATCGCCGCCGGTCAGAGCTATGTGACACAAAGCGCGGATTATGCGGTCTACGAGCAGATCTGCCGCAAGGCCGGCGTTCCTGTACAGAAATTCACCAACCGTTCCAATGCCCGCGGCGGTTCGACGATCGGCCCGATCATTGCAGGCCGCATCCCCTGCCGCATCGTAGATATGGGCGTCCCGATCCTGGCCATGCATTCCGCAAGAGAACTGATGGCAGTCCAGGATCACGCATATACAAGAAAGTCCTTCGTAACGTTCTACAATGAATGAGGCTCAAGCCGGAGGTGCATCATGAAACTGAATCGCAATGAACTTAAGAACAAGGAAGCATGGGCTGAGATCGGGATCGGCGTACCCAATTACGACGTCGCCGAAGCCGTGGTCAAAGCGGTGGAAGCACCGCGTTGGATCCATTTCGGTATCGGTAATATCTTCCGCATCTTTTTGGGCGGGATCGCCGACGAACTGCTGGAAAAAGGTCTGTTGGACCGCGGTATCACCTGTATCGAAACGTTCGATTTCGATGTCGTCGATAAGATCTATACACCGTATGACGATCTGGTATTGTCCGTCATCCTGAAAAGCGACGGCACCCGGGATATGAAAGTCCTGGGATCCCTCGCTGAGGGCATCAAGGCGGATCCGGGGGATGCGGAGCAGTGGGGCCGTATGCTGGCAGCCTTTGCCAGTCAGGACCTGCAGCTGATCACGTTCACCATTACCGAAAAAGGTTATGCCTTGACCAGTTCGGACGGTGTGTATCTGCCTTACGTGCAGAAAGATATCGAAAACGGGCCGGATCAGGCGCGAGGTGCTATGGGTGTGGTCGCCGCCGGTCTGTTCCGTCGTTTTGAAGAAGGCGCGCTGCCGGTAGCTCTGGTCTCCATGGATAACTGCGCGAACAATGGCCGCCTGCTGAAGGAATCCGTCGTGACGATGGCGGAGGAGTGGGCAAAACTTGGGTTCGTGCCGGAAGCTTTCGTAGAATACGTGTCCGACGAGGAGACGGTCGCTTTCTGCTGCACCATGATCGACAAGATCACCCCGCGCCCCAGCGAGCAGATCGCTGATGATCTGGAAGCTTTGGGCATTGAGGATATGCAGCCGGTCATCACATCGAAACGCACCTACATCGCACCGTTCGCGAACGGCGAAGGCCCGCAGTATGTGGTCATCGAGGATCGCTTCCCTAATGGCCGTCCCATGTTAGAAGAGGGCTTCGGCGTTTATCTGGGCGATTATGATACCGTCAGCCGGTCGGAGCGCATGAAGGTCACCGCGCTTCTGAATCCGGTCCATTCGGCCACCGGTCCCATCGGCGTCGTCTTAGGCATCGATCTGTTCGCCGATATGCTGGAGCAGGTCCCGGCTGTGCTGAAGTTGGCCAAAGCCGTGGCGTACCAGGAAGGTCTGCCCATGGTCAAGGATCCGGGCATCCTTTCTCCGCAGGCGTTCGTGGACGAACTGTTCGAGGATCGCTTCCCGAACAAGTACCTGGGGGATACCAATCTGCGTCTCTCCACAGACGTGTCGCAAGGCGTCGGCGTGCGTTTCGGTGAAACGATCAAGGCGTATGTGGCACAGTATGGCTCAGCGGAGCAGCTGACCGCCATCCCTCTGGGCATTGCCGGCTGGCTGCGCTATATGCTGGGCGTCGATGATCAGGGCAAGGCTTACGAGCTGGCGCCGGATCCTATGAATGATGAGATCACCGGGCTGTTCGCCACGATCCGATGGGGCGATCCGACAACTGTGACCGATCAGCTGAAGCCCATCCTGTCCAATGAACGAGTCTTCTTTACAGACCTGTATCAGGCCGGCCTGGGTGAGAAGATCGAAGGCTTCTTCAAAGAAATGATCCAGGGTCCGGGCAGTACCCTGGCCACCATCGAAAAGTATTTTGCATAAATTTTACGAATCGAGGAATTGCTAATGAAACGTCTGAGCGGGATCCTGATGCCCATGAGTTCTCTGCCGTCTCCGTACGGGATCGGTACCATGGGCAAGAGCGCTTATGAGTTCGCGGATTTTGTCAAAGCAAGCGGGCAGGCCTACTGGCAGGTGCTGCCGCTTGGGCCGACCGGCTACGGCGACAGTCCGTACCAGTCCTTCTCGACCTTTGCCGGGAACCCCTATTATATCGATCTGGACATGCTGGTCGAAGACGGGCTCCTGGACAAAGAGGCTCTTGAGGGCATCAACTGGGGCGAGGATGAGACCCATACGGATTACGGCCGTATCTATGAGAGCCGCTATACCGTCCTGCGCAAAGCTTTTGCCAACGGACGTGTAAAGCTGGAAAACAAGATCGGCCAGTTCCTGGACGAAAACAGGCACTGGCTGGAGAACTACGCCATCTATATGGCGGTCAAGGCGCACTTTGGTATGAAACCGTGGACCGAATGGCCTGACGAAGAGATCCGTTTGCATCGTCCGTCCGGGCTGCAGCGCTATCGTGCGGCACTGCAGGAAGACGTGGATTTTTACATTTTCTTACAGTACTTGTTCTTCTCACAGTGGACGAAACTGCGGGCTTATGCCCACAAGATCGGGGTCCGCTTCATCGGCGACGTTCCGATCTATGTTTCGCTGGACTCCGCCGACGTCTGGAGCGAACCGCAGTTCTTCCAGCTGGATGAAGAGAACCTCCCGATCGAGGTCGCCGGTGTTCCGCCGGATCAGTTCACGGCGGACGGTCAGTTGTGGGGCAATCCTTTGTATGACTGGGATGCCATGAAACGTGATGGATACGGCTGGTGGATCCGCCGCATCGAAGGCGCCGGCAAACTGTTCGACATGATCCGCATCGATCATTTTCGTGGCTTTGAGAGTTATTGGTCCGTGCCGGCCGGTGAGTCTACGGCGAAAAACGGCAAATGGCGCAAAGGCCCCGGTATGGCACTGGTAGGCATGTTAGGGCAGTGGTTCAACGACCTGAACTTCATCGCTGAAGATCTGGGCTATGTGGTGCCGGAGGTCAAGCAGCTGCGAGAGGATTCCAAATGGCCGGGCATGAGTGTGTTGGAATTCGCCTTCGATCCGGAGGGCGACAACGATTATCTGCCGCATAACATCCATCAGGACAGCGTCTGCTACATGGGCACCCATGATAACGACACCGTTCTGGGCTGGATCGATGCACTGGACGAGGAAACGTTCACCTTCGCTAAGAACTATATGCATATCACCGAGGAGGAAGGCTGGTGCTGGGGTATGATCCGCACCGGAATGGCTACCGCAGCGCAGCTTTTCGTCGTGCAGATGCAGGACCTTCTGGAACTGGACGGCAGTGCCCGCATGAACACGCCGGGCAAAGCGGCGGGCAACTGGCAGTGGCGTATGAAGAAAAACGCCGCAACACCTGAGCTGGCCCAGCGGCTTTATGAATGCACGGTCCTGTACCGTCGGACAGAGCTGCCGAAAAAGGTCGAGGAAGAAGATACGGAAGAAACGAAAGATACGGTGAAAGAAACATGATCCGGGAATATCTGATGTATTACAGCCAGGTGCTGGAGCGGGATATGCATGTGCTGAGCTATACAGCTGAGCAGGGACCCAAGGGCGTGCCCATGCTGGTCATCCCTTCGCAGGACGGCATGTGTGATAATTACGAAAACTTCGGAATGATCGACAATATCGCCGATTATATCGAAAGTGGTCAGGTGCAGGTCTTCGTGGTAGATACCATCGATCGGGAAAGCTGGTCGGACAGGATCGCGCACCCCTATCAGAGGGGCTTGCGTCAGGAAGCCTACTATCATTTCATCGTGGATGAACTGGTACCCTGGATCGGGCAGCTCAATGGTACAGGCCGCCGTCTGATCACCACAGGCTGCAGTCTCGGCGCGACCCATGCGGCCATCCTGGCCCTGCGCCGCCCGGACCTGTTCGAAAGCAATATCTCTCTGTCCGGCGTTTATGACGCATCGTATTTCACGGATGGGTATATGGACAGCACCTGGTATGACAATTCTCCGGTCCATTTCCTGCCGCATCTGCCGCAGGATCACCCTTATGTGGAGATCTACAACAAGCGTTCGCTGATCTTCTGCGTCGGTCAAGGCGCCTGGGAGGATGAAGGCATCCGCACGGCACGTATCCTGCAGGATACCTTCCGGGCCAAAAACATCCAGGCCTGGGTGGATTTCTGGGGCTACGACGTCAACCACGACTGGGACTGGTGGCGCGTGCAGATGCGCTATTTCCTGCCGCTGGTGCTGGAACATTATAAAAGATTGGAAGAATGATATGAACTTCGTTTTTATTTCACCGCAGTTTCCTCATACCTACTGGAATTTCTGCGATCGTCTGCGCCGCAATGGCGTCAACGTCCTGGGCATCGGCGATACGCCCTATGATGCGCTGGACTGGCAGGTCCGCAGCAGTCTGACGGAATACTATTACGTCGACAATATGGAGGACTATGACAAGGTCTTCCGGGCTGTGGCGCTGTTCTCCTTCAAATATGGCAAGATCGACTGGATCGAGTCCAATAATGAATATTGGCTGGAGCAGGACGCCCGCCTGCGTACCGACTTCAACATCACTACCGGCGCCAAACTGGAAGAGGTGGAGCGTTACAAGAGCAAGGCGGAGATGAAAAAGTATTACAAAAAGGCCGGTGTGCCGACAGCACGCCAGGCCAAAGTCACGACCCGCCGTCCGCTGGATAAATTTATCCAGACGGTGGGATTCCCGGTCATCGTCAAGCCGGAGATCGGCGTGGGAGCGGCGGAGACCTGGAAACTGAGCAACGCTGCGGATGTGGATCGCTTCTTCGAAGTCAAACCCAATGTGCCGTATGTCTGTGAGGAATTCGTGACCGGTGATATCCGCTCCTATGACGCGGTCATCGGGCCGGATGGAGAGCCGCTCTTTGAGTCGCAGACCTGCTGGCCGCCTTCCATCATGGACATCGTAGTGGAACAGCTGGACCTGGCGTATTATGTTTCCGCGGACATGCCGGAAGCGCTGCGCAGGATGGGACGCGCCACCGTAAAAGCATTCGGCGTCAAGAGCCGGTTCGTGCATCTCGAGTTCTTCTGCCTGACCAAGGCGAAAGAAGGATTGGGCGATGTCGGTGATTTTGTCGGTCTGGAAGTCAATATGCGTCCGGCCGGCGGTTACACTCCGGATATGATGGATTTCGCGCACTCTCTGGACGTCTATCAGATCTGGGCGGATATGGTGACCACAGGTACCCGCATCTGGCCGGAACCGGAGCAGGAGTATTTCTGTGCCTATGCAGGCCGCCGCGATCAGTTCACCTAC